>JANQOD010000060.1 GCA_028289745.1 Allomuricauda sp.
TCAAACCCCATTTGTTGAAAGGCATGGTCGATCATCAATTTTTTCATGGCCTGATTTAAGCCGGTGCCTTGAAATTCTTTACCGATCCAAGTAGAGCCGATCTCGATCACCTTGTTTTTCCAATCGATGTTCATGTAGCGAGTGCTTCCAGCATGGGCACTGTGCAACTTGTCATAGACCAAAAAGGGAATCGCAGCGCTCTTGGTCCTCAAAACGTCGGCCGCTTTTACATAGTCACAAAGTTTTTCAGGCGTTTCTATTGCAGATGGCGAGTACTGTATCAATTTATTTTGTGAAGCCACGGGAATAAGGAGCCCATAGTTTTCTAGATTCAAAGGCGATAACTTGGCACGTTCGTTTTCTAAAGTGAAATGTAAGTCCATTCAATACAATTTTTCAAGAAGGCCAGACTGTATTTCGTGGCCCCCTTCATAAGTGATGACTTCCGCTGAGTCATCAAACAATGTTACGATTTTTTGTCGTTCAAGTTTTAACCGTTCTTCAGTAAGGTAATGGTCATTGTCACCATAGACGATCTTTACTTTTTTCGGGCCAAAATGTAGCCCGTTCAATTGATCTTTGGTTATTTCGTTAGGTATTCCGCCTGCATATAAAACAAGTCGGTGACAGTCGATTTGGTTGCTGACCAGCCAGCGCATGGCAATGGATACCCCTTGTGAAAATCCGAAAATGATCAGTTTTATATTGTTGGGTATCGCTTCCTCGACATAGACCGCATTGACATAGTTCAAGACATTTTCCATCTCAGACTTGGTATTTTCTTTGGTCAACCAACTCGCTCCCACATATTTGAACTCATTATTCAAGTAATACTTTGAAGGGGCTTGTGGCGCAATGATATAGTGCTCATGGGCATTCAGCTCTTGAAACGACTTCAAAAAGTAACGGCTCAAATACCCCATACCATGAAAGGCCATCCAAACATATTTGGTTTTTTTGGTCAGGGCATTCAAGGTGGTATATGAATTACGGGCCTCATAGGCCACCATTTTTTCCTTTGTATCCATAGTCAAAAAAGTAAGCTGATTTATTGCGATTGCTTTGGTAATTTTACAAAAAATACAGGATGGAAGACTATAAGTCAAAGATTTTAAAGGTATGCAATGAGTTCAGCAAAAACACCCTGATGGAAACCCTTGATATCAAGTATGTTGATGTTGGCGAGAATTTTTTGGTCGCCAAAATGCCCGTGAACAGAAGGGTGCACCAACCAGACGGTGTACTGCATGGTGGGGCGACCGTTGCACTTGCCGAAAGTGTGGGCAGTGCGGCCTCTTATATTTTTATGGATGCACAGAAGTTTTTTGTGCGCGGTATAGAGATTGCCGCCAATCATGTAAAAAGTGTAAAAGAAGGTTTTGTATATGCCAGGGCCTCTATCATACACAAGGGAAAGACCACCCAATTGTGGGAAATCAAGGTGACCGACGAAGAAGGCCAATTGGTATCTAACTGCAAATTGACGACCATTGCTTTATCAAGAGAATAGTTTTTCATCCCTGCTCAAAAAAACGGCTCAACAGTTTGGGAGCAGATTACCATTTGTGCTCTATCGAAAACCAAGCGATAAGCAAGTAAGGGCAATTTTTCAGCAAGATGACGCATTGAACAGTGTCGATGATTTTCATGAATCTGGATTCGTCTTTGCCCCTTTTGACACCAAAAAGCCAACTGTTCTACTGAAACCAGATGCGCTGTTTTCTGCAGTTTTTTCTTCAAGCAAATATGCCGGAGAGCGTATGAACAATGTTGCCAATGAAGACGCTTTGGCAAAATTGGAATATCTCGAAGCGGTCAAAAGTTGTATTGCGGAAATCAAAAAAGGGGCACTTCAAAAAGTGGTCCTTTCACGACAATTGGAAACACCTACCCGACAATTGCCCTTTTCGATTTTTGAAAGGGCATTGCAAAAATACCCGTCGGCTTTTTGCTATCTGTTTTATCACCCCAAAGTGGGCATGTGGTTGGGGGCTACCCCAGAACGGTTGCTCATCGCCGAAAAAGATATCGTGAAAACGGTATCGTTGGCGGGCACCTCGGCGGTACCTGAACCGATTTGGAGTGATAAAGAACGTGAAGAACAGCAAATGGTGACCGATTTTATCTTTTCGGCCCTAAATGATATTACCGTTTCATTGACCCGTTCAAGTATTGAGAATATAAGGGCTGGCGAGCTCTGGCATTTAAAGACCGAGATAATGGGGCACTTGCAAAAAGAGACGCCCCTCAAAAAAATTATTTCGGCATTGCACCCCACACCGGCAGTTTGCGGACTGCCACGTGATAAGGCCAAACAGTTCATTGAACGTACCGAACACAATGATAGGGAATACTATACCGGCTATCTTGGCGAGT
>JANQOD010000084.1 GCA_028289745.1 Allomuricauda sp.
ACGCATGATCCATATTTGATCATGGTATTGATTGTTCAGTCTTGAGTAGTATGATATAAGGGCGTTCGTCCATTCATTGTGCTTTTTCAGGTACACGTATCGGTAATTGTTCTCTGGATTGATGAAATAACTTGCACTTAGCCCCTTGGCATTCAACTCTTTTACAAAGCGGTTGGCATTCGATGGTTTTTCAAAAACATTGGCGATAATGTAGAAACCCGATCCAAGGCCATCAACATTGTATGTCTTATAAGGCACCCCATTCTGTGATGAAGGAAGAGCCTTTTGGTCTTCGTTGATCACGTTTTGTTGAAGCGCACTGTCGTCGTATTTTGAACTTTTATCCTCGTTGTTGGCATATTGTGTGTTGTCTCGATCACCGGTGACCCTCATCACCCAAGTATCGCCCTGATACTGGCCGTCCATTTTTGTTCGATAGGCATTGATGGCATCTTGCTTGTTGTCATAGCCCTTTAGGTAGACATAGTTCAAGCCGTTCTTCGGATTTTGAAAGTAATCGGCCTCAATACCTTGGGCCCTTAACTTATCGATGAACTTGTTCATGTATTTTGTGCCACGGTACACATTGGCAATCAGGTAATGCCCGGTCTGTACATCAGGAATGGTGAAGGGCTTGAAATTTCTATTTTTCTTTTTATACCGAATGTTATCTTTTTTGGAATCCTCACGCACTACTGCTGGTGTTGAGTTGACGGGCGTTTTTGTGTCTTTGAGCTTGATGATTTTTTTTGCCGAGGCATTGTTGGTCAGGCCATGGTTCGCCACCGGTTTGGCCAAGGCTTTTTTGGGAATATCGGCACTGTCGATATTGGCGAAATACATCTCTTGGGCCTGTTCTTCAAGTTCTGGTCTTTTGCCCTGTGTCTCACGCCGTACCAAGCGCATCACATTTTCAAAACGCCTTTCAAGATCACGCTGTCGGTTCTTTTCCAAAGAGTCTTGCCTGAAGAGCAATTCATCGAGTATGGCATCGTTTTCGGCCAGCCTTTTTTCAAGCTCCGCGATTTTCATGTCCTTCTCGGTCAAGGAAAGCTCTTCAATGGGGGTATCTTCCTCTTCGAGGCTGACCAGATCATCTTCTTTTTCGAGCATGACACGGTCTTCGGTCAATGTTGGGGTGAACGAATAGGCCAATGAAATTTCATGGGTCAGGCCCAGGTTGTCGAGATCACTGTCGAGCCCCTTTTCCATGGTATAGCCCAATGAGATTCTTTTGTTGAGGTTGAAGCCGACACCGGCCGAGGCGCCAAAAAGTTCATCATAGCCCGCCTGCAGCCAACCTAGTTTTGGAAGATCCATGATAAGGCCCCCGCCTAAAGAGATATCGTCTTCACCCACTTTTCTGACCCTGGCCAAGGGCAACAACCGACCTTGCTCAAAAATGCCCTGTGCATTTTCAAACTGATGGGTATATTGTAGGTGCGCCGAATAGGTCTTTTCACTGAACTCGGTGTTTGATTCGTTTGTTTTTAGGTTGTAATCAAATAGGTTTTCTGCAAAGGCACCAATGTCGAAACGGCCAAAAGAAAGATTGAAACCCGGTTGAAACAAGAGCAGGGTACTGTTATCCTGTCCCAGTAAAGGATCGTTGGGGTCGAGCGAATTGGCGCGACCTTGGTCGAGACCACTGTTATAGTACGAGAAGTTTGCCCCAAAGGTGAAATTGCTTTTTTCGCTGAGTTTCACTCCGTAGGCATAGTTGGCCAGCACGCCAAAATTGTTGAAAATACCTTCTCTTTGGGTATATAGGCTCAGACCGAGACCGCTCCTATCCCCTATTCTACCGCTGTAGCTCAAGAAATAGGTCTGAAAATTGTCATCAAAAGATACCGATTGGTTTCTATGAAACAGATTGATGTACGACTTATCTTCCCGAACCGTCGAAAAAGTTGGGTTTATCAAGAACCTATTGAACTTCAACAAATTTTGCGAAGGGGCGCTATAGGTCACAGCGGGGCTTTCTTCTTGGGCCAATGAGCTGCCCATGAAGAGAAGTGATATAAGCATTAAAGGCAATACTTTTTTGTACATGATCCTATCGGATTATCGTAATGGTTCCTTGTTTCAGCGTTTGGTTTTCTTTTCTGATCTTATAGTAGAACACCATGTTCTGCTCTGAGAACGAAGTGCTCGACTGTGGCCAATTGTTCTGATAGTCATTGACGTTCAGAACCTCCTGTCCTTTTTCATTATATATGGTTACGGTCACATCAGACCTTCTTGAATAGGTATTGGGCAACACCCAAAGGTCATTGATGCCGTCGCCATTGGCGGTGACCACATTGGGCACCCTAAAGTTTTCCCTAAATTCAACCGTGATTTGCCTGGTCGCTTCACAATCACCGATATTGGCGACCAGTATATATTGGCCTTCCTCAGAAAAGGTGACCCGATCTGAATTGCTCAAAAGGTCGTTATTGGCATTGAACCACTGGTAATTGTCTGCCCCGCTGGCGGTCACAGAAATCGATTCACCTTCGGGTATAACGATGTTCTCATCTGAATCAATGACCAATTGTGAGTCATCAAAATCATTGATGGTGATTTCGTTAGAGGGCACCATGCACCCATCGATATCGACCATCAATCGATATACCCCTGATTGTGTGGCGGTAAAATCGGTAGCGGCCGAACCGGTATCGGCACCGTTTCGGTGCCATTCAAAAGTTTCACCGCTCAGATCCCTACCGGTGGTCAGTACCACGGGGTCGCCGCCTTGGCAAACCACACTGCCCGTACTGTTGATGGCAATGGTTTCTGAAGACCTTAATTGAACGCCCAAAGTATTTGAGGCAGCATTGTAGGTGCTTGCCGTTCCGTTCAGCACATAACTGCCATTGTCAGTATTGTCAGCGACGATAAGCGAGCTGCTGGTCTCTCCAGAGACATCACTTCCATCCCTTGTCCATTGGTAGGCAAAGGTCGATTGCATGGCCGTGGTGACATCGGTCTTGCTGCCGTCTGAGGCCACGGCATTGATTTGTGTTAGGCCCAGGGTCACATCTGTCGATTCGCACGATGTATATGAAGTGGCATAATCGACAATAAATTCGAATGAATCGGGCGCCACCACATCGGTGGTTTCCGAATCAACAGGTGAGGCCGCACAGGCACCACCGCTTTCAGTAACACGGGCGAAGTACGTTCCGACATCCGATACTTGTACTGTGCTATTGGTTTCCCCAGACAGGGGGGCACCGTCTTTGTACCATTGATAGTTTGGCGCACTTGCCGTTGTAGAGACCGACAGGGTAATGGTCTGCGATGGCAGAATGACTATGGTGGCCTCGTTATCGCGGGTAACGGTAAAGTTGCCGGCATTGGTCATGGTGACCGCGGCCGAACGTTCTTGACAAATTCCCGTGCCCGAGATCTCGACTTGATAATCTCCCTCGAAACCTGAAACGTTGGCATCGACGACATACGAATCGTCATCGACAGTAGGGCTGGTGATCGCCGTACCGTCTTTGTACCAGGTATAGGTCAGGCCAGAACCGGTGATGTTGGCTTGAAGGGTTTCGGTCTCACCGGGGCAAAGCGCGGTCTTGGAGGGCGGATCGATGGCGATGCCCTGACTGCTGCCCGTGGTGATCTCTATGATTTGCGAGTCTGTGAATGCTGTGCCAGAACAACTTCCGTAGTCGATTCTGGTATAGTACATTCCGGCTTCAGAGACCGTCAGGCTTTCACTCGTTTCGGTCAATAGCGTTCCACTACGGTACCAATTATACCGATAAGTATCAGCGTTGGGCACATTATGGGGTTCGAGAACTATTGCGTTTCCGTCACAGAGGTTGATAGTGCCCGGTATTTGGCCGTTTCCGTCTTGGCTTATAAATATTCGTTCCCTGAAATCAATGTAGTACATCACAAAGGCATCGGAAACCGGACTGGTCATTGCTGGGCTGGTACTTCTGACCCTCATTCGGTAGTTTTCACCTCGTGTATCGGTTGGCAAGGCAAATTGGAACAACACCTCGAAGTCGATGTTGTCATCACCGATCCGTGCAAGTTCGACCGGCGAGCCAAAATTTCCATTACCATCGGAAAGTTCGAGAATGAATTCGTTATCGCCGTTGACAAGGGGGGGTTCCCAAGCGAAGCTTACAAACCACTCGTTAAAATCTTCTGAGGCGCAGGCCTCTTCCCAAGGCTGGCTACTGCCTATGTTGGGATTGGGTGCAGGTTCGGGCGCTTCATCAAGCACCTGTGCGTTCACCTGTGCTCCGAAGAACAGGCAGGCAACGACCAATTGCAGAATACGATTTGGAAAAATAGGTCTCATGGCTATGGTAGCTTTACAGGTCCAGAACGACTTTGGGGGATCGCACTGAACATTTTTTTCGTCATGTCAGTTTTAAGGCCCGCTTTCGCGGGATTTTTCCATACAGTATTCTAAAAACAAATATGGCGTTAATTCACCGCCCATTAAACTTATTGTTGTGGCGCTCTTGAAA
>JANQOD010000087.1 GCA_028289745.1 Allomuricauda sp.
TATGAAAAATTCGCTACCGAGTTTTTTGGCTTTGACAAACTATTGCCCATGAACACGGGTGCCGAGGCCGTTGAAACGGCCATGAAATTGGCACGAAAATGGGGATACGAAAAAAAGGGAATACATTCTAACCAGGCAAAAATCGTTGTCTGCCAGAATAATTTCCATGGGCGAACGATTTCCATAATCTCCGCTTCGAACGACCCTATTGCGACTGAAAATTTTGGTCCGTTCACCCCCGGCATCGTGTCAATACGCTATGATGATTTGAATGCACTGGCCGAAGTCTTGAAAGATGAAAATGTGGCCGCCTTTTTGATTGAGCCCATACAGGGCGAGGCAGGGGTCTACGTACCCGACGAAAATTACATCAAAGAGGCGTACGAACTGTGTAGGGCAAAAAATGTACTTTTTATTGCCGATGAGGTACAAACAGGTATCGCTAGAACGGGAAAACTGTTGGCTGTTGACCATTCTGGTATCAAACCTGATATCTTGGTTCTGGGAAAAGCATTATCGGGAGGTGTATTACCGGTATCAGCGGTTTTGGCCGATAATAATGTCATGGATGTCATACGCCCTGGCAATCATGGCTCTACCTTTGGCGGTAATCCTTTGGCTTGTGCCGTGGGCATGGCCGCACTTGAAGTGGTCAGGGATGAAAATTTGGCCGAAAATGCCGATAAACTGGGCAAACTTTTTCGTATCGAGATGGAAAAACTAGTCGAAGAATCAGAATTGGTGCGATTGGTTCGTGGCAAAGGATTGCTCAATGCCATTGTGATCAATGACTCTGAAGACAGTTCAACGGCTTGGCAGATATGTATGGCCCTAAAAGAAAACGGTCTTTTGGCCAAGCCCACCCATGGCAATATCATCCGTTTCGCACCGCCTTTGGTCATGACCGAGGAAGAGTTGTCGGAATGCGTCTCCATCATTCGAAAAACAATTCTGGAGTTTAAGGGATAGTCGCCTTTAACCGATCCTTACACGGTTTTGTTTAAAATACAAACATCTTTGTTCTGCACAAAGATGTTTTTTGTTGGCATATCCCTAGGTGTAGATCAAACTTTTCTAAGGTGTGGAATTGCTTCCCCGATTTTTTCGTCGAAGCTGCCGTTGTATTTTACGAATCGCTGATTCAATAGATTTTTCAGGTTCTATGATATTGTATTCACCCCAGAAATCTGGATCGGAAAAACCAATCGCCTCGTCGCCCAAAATGATTGACGATTTAAGGCGGTCCCTATTTTTTGGAAGCTCACCCGAAATATTTCGTTCCCAGTCGGTCACTGCCATTTCGGCCGTCATGCTATAGACAGAATTGAAGAGCTTATCCTCCCAATCGACCTTGAAAGTCAATACCGCATTGCTATAGCCATAATACCATTTGCCGTCTTTTTCCCTATAGTCTACCCTGTAGGCGACCTCGGTAGGCCAAACATCGACCTTTGCCGGTTTTTTTCGCACAAATAACCTTGCTGCCTTTACCTTGTCAGTAATGTTTAGGGAATAAATGGCGCTGGTCAAGGTTTTGTTCGCTACATCGATAAATAGCTTGCCTTGATATAAAGGATCAGCTACCGATTCACGCTGTGCAAAATTGATAACGTATATCAAACGTTCATTGATACGGGTAGATCCATCAAAACTAAATCGATAATTTGAGAAAGATTCTGCATCAAAAATGTACTCAGGGTACTTCATGATATCTACGTACAGTGTATTGAAAGGCCCTCCTTGAAGTTTTAAGGCCACGGTATCCAACTTACTGTAATCGGTACTTTTTCTTGCCTTGAAAAGCTCTACCGCATCTCTTCTTGGTGATTTATAGGGTGCTTTGTAGATATTTACGACTGCCTCTGACAACGAGACGTTTCTTCTTCTTTTTTTGATGGTCTCGCGGTAAAAAGCGGTCATGAGGGTAGGGTCATTGAAATAGTTTTCGCCCTTTTTGGCCATTGTTTCGCGAACCAAAGCTTCAGGATTTTTGGGCACCTCAACATCCACTTCTGATAATTCGGTTACTGAGACTCTGAGTTCAATTCTGTTTTTGTCTTTACTCAATTGCTGTAGGGGGATGCTTCTGGTATGATAACCCAAAAAAGAAACCAACACGTTTGCTGAGGTCATCTCTTTGGGTATTTTTAAAAGAAATCCCCCTTCGGTGTTGGTTATGGTGCTGATGTTCGTTTCTTCAACTGATATTGTGGCAAATACAAGTGGTCGATTGGTATCTGCATCGACTACCTCTCCTTTGAACGATTCGAATTCCCCAGTTTTTTCTTGGCCAAAAACGGTAAATATCGATAAGACTATCAATAACACCGAGGCAACTGGGCCTATCCGTTTTCTTTGATATTGAATTGTTTTCATGGCTCTTTCTTTTTGAATGTACAAAGACATATCTAAGTTAGTGATTTTCAGCTATTGCTTTTAGAGATTCACAAATTTTATGATTT
>JANQOD010000102.1 GCA_028289745.1 Allomuricauda sp.
CCAAGTCGAGCTTGCCCTTCGACCATGCTCAGGGCTTCTTTAGATTTCTCACCTACGCCTGCCTTGCCGTCAGGCAAGTTCGAAATGACCTTTTCGGTATGTTCAAAGGTCAACACCGATCCTGCGATCAAGGGTTGTCCGAACTTATTGCCAAAGTCAGAGGCCCCGTTCGAGGCTTTGATTAGGATGTCCATCGGGGTTTGGTACAGCCACTCGCGCTCAGGGAAGGCCTTTTCCCATGGGCGATCTTCTTCCAATCGTGAGTATGAGGTCATGTACACGGCGGTACCCGCCAAAGGCAATGCCCCTTTGCCGCCTGCCAAACGATCACGTATTTCACCCCCCGAACCGGTTGCGGCCCCGTTAAAAGGCTCCACCGTGGTGGGGAAGTTGTGCGTTTCGGCTTTTAACGAGAGCACGGACTCGAATGCTTCTTCCCTGTAAAAATCGGGGACATCGGCCCGTTGTGGGGCAAACTGTACCACTTTGGGACCTTTTACAAAGGCCACATTGTCTTTGTAGGCCGAGACGATATCGTTGGGATGGGTCGCCGAGGTCTTCTTGATGAGCTTAAAGAGCGAACTGGGCATCTCTTGTCCGTCGATGACAAAGGTGCCGTTAAAGATCTTGTGACGACAGTGCTCGGAGTTTACCTGACTGAAACCGAATACTTCCGAATCGGTCAGTTTACGGCCCAGCTGTGTGGCGAGCCGTTCCAAATAGTCGATCTCATCATCGCTGAGGGAGAGGCCCTCTTGTCGGTCATAGGCGGCGATATCGTCGATTTCGCGTACTTCTTCGGGGGTAATGGCAATGTCAAAAAGGTCTTGGCCGAGCCCTTCATATTTTTGAAAGAGCATGGGGTCATAGTCGGTAAAATCTTCAGGGACGAACGTGAACGCCTCTATTCGTATGATCCCTTTAATCCCCATGTTCTGGGTAATTTCGGTGGCGTTGGTGCTCCAGGGGGTGACCATGGCGGCACGCGGACCAACAAAAAAGGCGTCAAGAGACGCCGCGTTGATCTGGGGTCGGTTGCCGAACAACCATACTAATTTTTGAATGTCTTCTGGGGTCAGGTCGTGTTGGGTTTGCAGGGCATAGACGTTGTTCGCTGCATCGCCAAAGAAATGAATCATATCAGCCTTTCTGTTGAACGGTTCAAGAAAGTGCAAATTTACGGTTTTTACACCGATTTAAAAGCCGCCGATGGGGGAGTTGTCAACGGTGGGTGTTGATATATGCAATGTACAGGGCCGGGGGGCTGTTTACTGTTGCGCTTCGTCAGTTTCGATGGCTTCTTCCTCGATAGGGAAATAGTTCTTCGTATTCTCTTCGATCGTTTTCTTGAGATTGGCAAGATTCGTTTCTTCTTGTGCTTTGAAACCCCCTCCCATAAAGGCCATCATCGATTTGGCGAACATGCCATTGCCCCGGGCGGTGGAATGTGAACTGATCTTTGTCTTGCCCTCAACGGCGGTCATCGCCATAGTATAGTCCATGTTCATGAAATCGTTCTCGTAGGTCATCGCTATGGATTCGTTCGGTACGATGTTGGTGATCGTTTCGCGTATGACCATTGGTTTGCCGTCGGCTTCAAAATGTACATTGGCTACCGCGCCCACTGTACCACGGGTACCACTGAGGTGTTCAATGCTTAGAAATCCGGGCAGCCATGCCGCCAATTTCTCCTCATCTTGGGTGACCGCCCAAGATTCGGCCAAGGGCTTTTCGACCGTTATCTCAGCGTTGTAAGACACTTCGGGTTTTAGGAGTCCGATGAGTAGAAAAACAATAAACAAGAGCACAATAATGCCGAGGGTGTACTTTAGATATTTCATGGGTCCGTTATTTTAAACTATTCTTGTCATTACCAATTTCGCAGCGCCTTGCCGTGTTCGAGATACTCTTTTAGCGAGGTATGGATCAGATACTCCCATCCGCCCACAAAGTTTTCCCTGATAAAATCAGGATTCGTAAAGGTTTCAAGGCCCTCGTGTGTGAGCGTTACCTTGGTCTTTTCACCAAGTGAAGATAGTTCAAAGGTCACAAACGACAATCCTTCATAGCCTTCGTATGTCCACGAGTACTTGAGCTTTTTCTGGGGAATCACCTCCAATACCTCGCATCGATGCACATAGCGCTTGTCTTTTTGGCCTCCTTCAAAATGGAACTTGCAGCCCACTTTGGGCTCGAAACCGGTGATATCAAAATACCACTTTTTCATCAATTCGGTTTCGGTAAGGGCCCGCCATACCAATGCGATGGGGGCATTGAACTCTTGTGCTACAATAAGGGCTTGGTTTTTCATTTTGTCGTTGGTTTGTCTGGATTGTTTTTGGGTTTTGCCTGCATTTCGGTCAGCAGCTGATCCAATTGGCTGAACTTTTGGGTCCACAGTTGCCTGAAGGGCGCCAGCCAATCGGCCACTTCGGCCAGTTTTTCAGCCTCGAGTTGACAATGGCGCTCCCGGCCCTCTTTGGTAATGCTGATCACCCCGCATTCTTGCAGGTATTTGATATGGAGCGATACCGCCTGTCGGGTCATATCGAACTTTTCGGCCAGCGCATTGACGTTCTGCGGTTCATGGGAGAGGGACAATAAGATCCCCCTTCGGGTAGGGTCGGCAATGGCGTTGAATACATCTCTTCTCAAAACGCAAGTATTTGCTTGCAAATATATAAGCAAGTTTTTACTTGCGCAAGTTTTTTTGGGGACTAAATTGTTTGAGGTGAGCTTTTGAGGTGAGCTAATGTAAAAGGCTGAGGTTGACCACTCGTCAGAGACTAGCGGGAGGGTAACTGACTTTACAAATATTATTTTTCCAATTCCACTTTTTTGACTTCCTTAAAACCAGTAGTTCTCGAGAAATTCATGTTGTGAACAAAATTTTGCATGCTGTCGGAAGGATCGATTGAGTCCAAATTCAATTTATCAAGCGTCTTTGACGAAATTATGACCGATAGAATTGGCTTTTCTTCAAGGTGACCTGTTTTTGAGTTTAATAATTCAGATATGGCATTGATTTTAACAAATTCAGGTGGTAAATACGCAAAAACCTCTCTTGCGATTCTTATTACTGCACTACAAATATGATCTTGATACAGTTCATTGAATTTTGATTTTGCCATATTCTTTTTTGACAATTTTCCTGTTGCGGTCTGTCTAAGTTCATAATCTGGTATTATCTCTAAACTATTTACATGCAAATCGATATCAATCATATCTTCGGAGAAAGAAAACATCAGTTTGGACCCCAATTCTCCAATATCAGAGAAAGGCTGAAAATATTCAATTGTTTGCCTATAACTCTCCAAATTATGACTAGAAACACCTTTGGCCATATTCTGTAATTCTTCCCAGTTCTTTAATTCATTTTTGAATTTTTCAAAGTTCAAGTCATTAAGCTTTTTATCCTTTTCTATGGAAAGTTCAACCTCCTTTTCAAATCTTTTTGTTTTCTTTTTGGCAGAGCCAAATAGTTTGTCAAAAACTGAAGGTTTGAAATTCTTTAATCTGTTTCTTGCTACTAATTCATGGTTGTTCGTTACCTCAGGCTCTTCTGGTTTGGGTTGGGATTTTATCAAATTCCAATCCACCGATTCCGTACAATTTTTATGTATGGACTGAAGCACATCCACATAAGCAGTATAGTCATCAACAGCTTGGCTTGCATCCGCAATTGCTTGAAGTTTCTGTTGTTCCTTGAATCTCTTAGCCGCCTCTCTAGTTCTTCTTTGTTGTTCTCTTTCAATTCTCCGAATTGTGGCTCCGTAAGATCTCACGACTCCTTTTAGTGTGGTCATCTATTTCCTTTTAAGTAGTTCAAATCATATTTTGACTTCAACTCCAGTGATGTCAGAAAGTAAAACTATGTTCCAGTTTTTAGAAATAGGTAAGTAAAGAAGAGGAGCACCTTAAATGTAGGAAATTCTTTTGAAATGTTAAAGGGGTTTTAGAAGTTAGAAGTTGGAAGTGAAGGGTGTTTGATGTTTGATGCTCGGTGCGCGGTGCGCGATGCTTGATGCTCGGTGTTTGATGCACGATGCTCGGTTAAGAGTTATTAGTTAATAGTTATTAGTTGGTAGTTTAGGGTAAAGGGCAAATGGTCATTAGCTAACAACTAACGTCTAAGGGTTAAGGGAAAAGTGAGGAATGACAAAAGACCCCATGTCATTTCGAACCCGTTAGGGTGAGAAATCTCTATTTTGATAGATTCCTCAATCGCTGCGCTCATTTCGGAATGACATTCGTACTTCATCTGTCATTTCGAACGTATGTGAGAAATCTACATTTTGATAGATTCCTCAATAGCTGCGCTCATTTCGGAATGACGCGTGGTGCGTGGTGCGTGATGCGCGATGCACGGTGTTTGATGCTCGGTGCGCGATGCGCGGTACTTGGTTAGGAGTTAATAGTTATTAGTTAAAAGTTAATAGTGAAGGGCTGGGGCTTATAACCTAAAATTATAGCGGATTTTCAAGAGGATCTGTCGGTTTTGCAAGGCCCAGCGTTGGCCCATGGGATCCATACCGTTCATTTGGTTGCGGGTGTTGTTGTTGAACACCAAAAAGACATCGCCAAGGGGTGAGAAAATCCAATGGATACGGGCGTTCAGGCCCAAGATGCGGCTGTCGGTATCGTATTGCAAATAGCTGTTCAACTGCAGGTTTG
>JANQOD010000104.1 GCA_028289745.1 Allomuricauda sp.
TAATCAGTATACTTTCGACCAACAAAACTAACAATCGTATGAAACCATGGTTGTTAACGGTTGGTTAAATGTTGTAAAACGCTGTTTTCTAGTGGTTTCTGATAAGTGATTTTAATTGTGGCCAAGCCATAAATTTGGCTATTTTTGCAAAAAATTTTAAAGCGCTATGTTATCGGTATCAAATCTATCCGTACAGTTTGGAAAAAGAATCTTGTTTGATGAGGTGAACGTAACATTCACACAGGGCAACTGTTATGGCATTATTGGTGCCAACGGAGCGGGCAAGTCGACCTTTTTGAAACTGTTGGCCAAACAGCAAGAACCAACTTCGGGCAGTATACATCTCGAATCGGGAAAACGCATGTCGATCCTTGAGCAAAACCATAATGCCTATGACGACTTTCAGGTATTGGAAGCCGTGGTCATGGGCAACAAGCCTCTTTACCAACTCAAGCAGCAGATTGACGCCCTTTATGCCGATTACACTGATGAGAACGCAGAGAAGATAGGTGAACTTCAGGTGCAATTTGAAGAAATGGATGGTTGGAACGCTGAGAGCGATGCCGCTGCGCTCTTATCAAATTTGGGCATAGCCGAAGTCATGCACTACAGCGCTATGGCCGATATCGATTCGAAGTTGAAAGTTCGGGTTTTATTGGCGCAGGCCCTTTTCGGCAATCCAGATGTATTGGTCATGGACGAACCGACCAACGATCTTGACTATGACACAATCAATTGGCTTGAAAACTTTTTGGCCAATTATGAAAATACAGTGATCGTGGTATCACACGATCGACACTTTTTAGATGCGGTGTGCACACACATTGCCGACATTGATTTTGGCAAGATCAACCTGTTTTCGGGCAACTATACTTTCTGGTACGAAAGCAGCCAATTGGCAGCGAGACAGCGTGCACAGCAAAATAAAAAGGCTGAAGAAAAGGCCAAAGAACTTCAAGAGTTCATACAGCGTTTCAGTGCCAATGTCGCTAAAAGCAAACAGGCGACCTCTCGTAAGAAGATGCTTGAAAAACTTAAGGTTGAAGACATCAGGCCCTCTAGCCGCCGATACCCTGCGATCATTTTTGACAGCGAGCGCGAAGCGGGCGACCAGATTTTGAATGTTGAAAAACTGACCGCCTCTTCAGAAGATGGTGAGCTGCTTTTTCAAAACGTTGACATCAATTTGGCCAAGGGAGATAAGGTGGCCATCATTTCAAGAGATTCTCGAGCCACAACGGCCTTTTATGAAATTTTGAACGGCAATATAAAATCTGGCCCCGGTTCGTTTAGATGGGGGGTCACGACCACACAGTCATACTTGCCCGCCGATAATTCCAATTTTTTTGGTGAGGATATCAATCTTGTCGACTGGCTGAGACAATGGGCCAAGACCGAAGAGGAAAGAGAAGAGGTCTTTATTCGTGGATTTTTGGGAAAAATGCTCTTCAGTGGCGAAGAGGCCCTAAAAAAATGCACCGTGCTATCGGGAGGCGAAAAAGTTCGTTGTATGTTGAGTCGAATGATGATGCTCAGGGCCAATGTGTTGATGCTTGATGAGCCTACCAACCATTTAGACCTTGAAAGTATCACCGCATTCAACAACTCGTTAAAAAAGTTCAAGGGCACGGTTTTGTTGACCACCCATGATCATGCGTTCGTACAGACTGTGGCCAACAGGATCATTGAATTGACGCCCAAAGGCGTCATTGATCGCTACCTGACCTTTGATGAGTATATGTCAGACAAATCGATTCGAGCACAACGCGAGAAAATGTACGCGGTGGCAGCAGTCTGATCATGCATTGAAGTATTTGCTGTTCCAAATAGCGGGATTAAAATTCTTGCCCAAGGCAAAGCCATAGAAAATCACTATTGAGGCGATGCACTTGAATACAAAAAAGAAAATGATCCAAAACTCTGACGAAGAGCTTGATTTAGAAAACAATCCGTTGGGTATCAGCAAAGTTGAGACATAGCTCATGAGCAATACCAAGATAATCAAGTTGCCGACGCCCTTAAACGGCCAGACCAAAAGTTTTCGAAGGGGATGCAGGTCGTTGCCCCACTTATGGATTAAGTAATAATAGCCATTGCCAAGTGGTGCGAACAACAGGGGATCATCTTTGTCTTCTAATTTGAAGAGTCTTGAAGGTGCCATGATCTTAAAACCCTTAAGCTGGGTGCCATGTTCCCTTTCAAGTTTTTTGATTTTTGAAACTGCACTTTGCGGAAACTTTCCCTTAAAGTATTTGGTGTCTAAAAAACGTAGGCGATAGTCAATACAGATCTTTTTGATCTGATCGATATGGAATATATTTTCGATATTCAATAGATCAAATACAAATTGGTTCACCCTTGCTTTGTGCGAATTGGCCAATTCGTTTTCAATTCGTACCGTTTTCAGTGCATCTTCTTTCAATATTTGATACACCTCTTCCAGTAGCTCGTCGCCCTCGACATTTTTTTGGGCAAGTCGCCGTAACCGATCTTCAATGTTGGTTTTTTTCAAGAACATGTTTTTTCATAGCTTTTCCCAAAATTAAAAAATGAACCCGTGGCTGTAAAGATGCGTTGGCCAAAAGAAATGTTAACATTTTGTTAATTTCTATGAACTGCAAGCGTTTTAATGGCGGTAATTCCTTCAAAATGTTATCTTGTCGATGTTTTGTGCATTTCATCGATCACGCATTGGTGAATATGCCATTTTGAAAGTTGAATTTAAAGTACACTATAGCCCCTTACCTTCCATGAGAGTCCCATTTCTTGTCCCTGTCTTGCTTGGTATCCTTTTGCCAATATCATTGTTTTCACAGGTAAAAAGCCTGTCTTCCGTAACGGTTCCAGCATATACATTCAATGAAAAATCCATTTCAGAGACCACTCTTGATTCTAAGGACCATCGTGTTTTGGCCGCTGCCCTAAAAGCCGCCGATCTTGAAGAAATTCTTCACAGGCAAGGGCCATTTACCCTATTTGCTCCCTCAGATGAGGCATTCAGCTGTCTATCTGGTAATAAAATGGAGCATCTACTGAAATCTGAAGACAAAAAGGTTTTAAGGTCTCTTTTGAAATACCATATCGTGGCCGGAGAGATCAGTGCCTCAAAAATTTTACGATCGCTTTGTAGGGGAGAGGGTGAGGCTTCTTTTACTACTGTTCAGGGTAAAAAGATATTTGCTGCCATTGAGGGCTCTGATATCATTTTGACAGACGAATTCGGTAACCGCGCCCAAATTATCAAAGCAGATTCACAACAGCGAAACGGCGTTATTCATGTCATAGACAATGTGATCGTTCCTGTTAAGATTTGAGGATTGTGGCGATTACCGTATTTCTGCTCCGAACTCTCTCTTAAAGGTTTCTTGCAACTTGCCCATTATTTTATCGATATGCTTATCGGTAAGTGTCTTATTCTCATCTAAAAGGGTAAAACTCAACGCATACGATTTCTTGCCTTTCGGAATGTTCTTTCCGGTGTAAACATCAAAAAGGGAGATTTCTTTCAGCAGGCTTTTTTCGGTTTTCAACGCAGTGGCATGAATATCTTTGAACTGTGTATGCTCATCGATGAGCAATGCCAAGTCACGCTTTACTTCAGGGAATTTTGGAATACTCTTGAACGATAACTTCCCTTTCGGTATTAATTGCAAAATGGCATCCCAATTGAAATCAGCGAACAACACCTCTTGTTTGATATGAAAATGGTCTATAACGGTATTGCCGAGAATACCGAATTCGACAACTTTCAATTTATCATGAAAGTAGGCAAGTCCTTCCACAAGATTTTCGTCTATCTCTGTGCTCACTTTAAGTGATGCAAGGCCCAATCTGTCAAAAACCGCTTTCACAATTCCCTTTAAATAGTAGAAATCGCTTTTTCCCATTGATTGGGTCCAGGTATTGTCAAATCGGTTTCCAACCGTATAAAGTGCCAGATGTTGTTTTTCGTCATGACCGTCCGCTTTTTGGCCGTAGGTCTTTCCAAATTCAAAAAATCTAAGGTTTTGTTTCTGTCTGTTGCCGTTGTAGGCGATGGCCTGCAATCCAGAATGGATCATGGTCGTTCTTAAGACCGAAAGATCTGAACTTAACGGATTCATCATCGACACAGGTTTTTCAGCCTTTAAAAATTCAGCGGTTTCCTCGGGCATTAAGCTGTTGGTCATAATTTCATAGAAACCCAAGCTGGTCAATGTCTCGGCAACAATATTCTGAAGCCGGTGGTTGTCATACTTTGAAGTTTTGATGATCGACGACGTTAGTTTTTCCTTTGAATCGATATTGTTGTACCCATACACGCGAAGAATTTCCTCAATAACATCAACTTCACGCTCAACATCGGTTCGATAAGAGGGTATGGTGAGTCCGAGTCCGGCTTCGGTAACATTGCTCACCTTGATTTCCAAAGAGGCCAAAATCGATTTGATGGTATCACGCGGAATTTCTTCTCCGATCAGATTGTCGATTTTCTCGAAACTCAAGAAAACCTGATGGTCTTTTTTCTTATTGGGGTATAGATCGACGACGTTGGAGCTAATGTCGCCCCCAGCGATCTCTTTGATCAAAACAGCTGCCCGTTTAAGGGCATACTCTGTGAAATCAATATCGATGCCCCTTTCAAAACGGAATGACGCATCGGTATTCAATCCATGCCTTTTGGCCGTTTTTCTGATTGAAATAGGGTCAAAATAAGCACTCTCTAAAAAGATTGCGGTAGTGTCTTCGGTGACACCCGAATGTATGCCGCCAAAAACACCCGCGATACACATAGGTTTTTCGGCATCGCAAATCATCAGGTCATCTTCGTGCAGTTCTCTTTCTTCACCATCGAGCGTAACAAATTTTGAACCTTTTGGGAGCGTCTTGACCTCAATTTTACCGCCCTTTATTTTTACCGCATCGAAAGCGTGCAAGGGTTGCCCAAGTTCATGTAGCACATAATTGGTGACATCGACCACATTGTTCTTTGGAGTGAGACCAATGGCCCTCAATCGATTTCTAAGCCAGGTGGGCGATTCTTGCACCAAAATGTTGTTGATGGTCACCCCACAGTATCTCGGGGCCAATTCGCTGTTTTCAACATCGACCCCAATTTTAAGCGATCGGTTGTCAATCGAAAAATTGCTGGTCGAAGGGGTTATCAGTTCTTTTTTTAGTTCTAGTCGCTCCAATCCCGCCCTTAGGTCTCTTGCTACGCCATAATGGCTCATGGCATCTGACCTATTGGGGGTGAGGCCAATTTCAAAGACCTCGTCATGCTCGACCTCAAAGACCTCACTGCATGGGGTTCCAGGTACCAATACTTCACTGAGCACCATAATTCCATCATGATCGGTGCCCAGGCCGAGTTCGTCTTCGGCGCAAATCATGCCATGGCTTTCTTCACCACGTATTTTTCCTTTTTTGACCTGCCAAGGTTCGCCTTCCTGCGAGTATAAAGTGGTTCCGACGGTCGCGACCGCTACTTTTTGACCTGTTTCGACATTGGGTGCACCACAAACGATCTGTAAGGGCTCGTTCTGGCCGATATCGACCATGGTGAGTTTTAGGCGATCGGCATTCGGATGTTTTTCGCAACTCAGCACATGGCCTACCACCACGCCTTTCAACCCGCCTTTGACCGACTCAAAAGAAGTGACCCCCTCTACTTCAAGTCCCAAATTGGTAAGTAGTTCAGCTGTTCGGTCTGCTTCCCAGTCTAATTTCAAAAACTGCTTTAGCCAGTTGTACGAAATTTTCATCCACTTGATTTAAAGCGGCAAAGATATAACATTGGGGCTACATTCAATGTATCGATGCCCAGTATATATACTCTTGTAAACGACCTTGGTATTTGAGATTAAATCGATAAATTGGCGAATATGAAAAGACTCGGATTAGCTGCCCTTGTCATGCTTCTGGTATGTTCATGTCAAGAGAAAGAAAGTGTACGGTTGAAAGAGGGCCCTTGGTGGGCAAAAATGCAGGTTTCCGAAAGCGAAATACTGCCCTTTACATTTGAAGTGACAAAAAGTAACTGCCATTATGTATTTGGGATAAGAAATGCGGAAGAACGGATTGCTGTAGATGAGATCACCATCGACGGTGATTCTATCATAATAAAGATGCCCATTTTTGAGGGCTATATGGCGGGTACTTTTTCTGAAACAGAAATTACAGGGAATTTCATCAAAGAAAGCCTAGACCGTATCGTGCCCTTCACCGCGACCTATGGCAAGCGACCAAGGTTCGACAGTTCAAAGCCACCTTCAACCAACATTTCGGGCATATGGGAAACGGTCTTCGATTATGATACCGAGAACCCCTATAGCGCCATGGGGGTTTTTGTACAAAACGATGAAAAAGTAACGGGTACGTTTCGTACCACTACGGGAGATTACCGATATTTAGAGGGGGTGATCGACGGTGATAGCCTTAAGCTTTCGACCTTTGATGGCGCACATGCCTTTCTTTTTACGGCCAAGGCTACCGATAGTATGCTTGACGGACATTTTTATTCGGGCAATCATTCCGTTGAAAAATTCAGGGCAAGGCGCAACGAAGGGTATGAACTGCCCGATGCCGACAGTCTCACATTTTTGAAGAAAGGCTTTGAACGTTTTGATTTTTCGTTTCCGGATAGCAATGGAAAAATGGCGGGCATGGGTGATGAAGCGTTCAAACAAAAGGTGGTACTGGTGCAGATCATGGGCACATGGTGTCCCAATTGTTTGGATGAGACCAGATTTTATGTTGATTACCTAAAAAAGAATCCACACCCCGACCTAAAAATAATCGCAC
Organism: Allomuricauda sp.; assembly: GCA_028289745.1. Classification (GTDB taxonomy): domain Bacteria; phylum Bacteroidota; class Bacteroidia; order Flavobacteriales; family Flavobacteriaceae; genus Flagellimonas_A. The sequence continues at coordinate 6,784 of JANQOD010000104.1, forward strand.
TGGCCTTTGAATATGCCAAGACAAAGGAAAAGGCCTTTGAGGGCATCAAAAGATTAAAAGATAGGGTAGGGGTGACCTATCCTGTCTTACTGGCGCAATTTGGCACTTCGAGCAAGTTGAGGGCAAATGAGAAATTGCCGATGCTCAATCATGTACTGTCATACCCCACGACCATTTATATAGATAAGAAAGGCAAGGTTCGAAAGATACATACAGGGTTCAATGGCCCGGCCACGGGCGAAAAGTACGAAGCGTTCAAAAAAGATTTTGAAAAAACAGTGAACGAACTGCTTTCAGAATGATGGCAATGCTATTCAGGCCAGACTTTTGACATCGATGTTACTGGTCTCGACAATTTGATGAATATCTTCATCGACAATTTCCTTTTTTCGGTCAGCGAATTGAAGAAATTTTTCATAAACGGCATCCAATTGCAATTTGGTCAACTCATAACCCACCTTTTTTGCACGGTAAGCCAATGCCGCTCTACCGCTTCTGGCGGTCAAGACGATCGATGATTCGCTGACGCCCACATCTTTTGGATCGATGATTTCATAGGTTTCCCTTTTTTTGATGACCCCATCTTGATGAATGCCCGAACTGTGCGCAAATGCATTGGTGCCGACAATAGCCTTATTGGGCTGTACGGGCATGCCCATTTTTTCTGACACTATTTGACTGGTGTCGTACAGCAACCGGGTATTGATACCTGTATCTAGATTCAAATAGGGGTGCTGTTTCAAAATCATCACGACTTCCTCCAAAGAGGTGTTGCCGGCACGTTCACCGATACCGTTGATAGTACATTCGATCTGCCGTGCCCCGTTGATGACGCCTGAAATGGAGTTTGCCGTGGCAAGCCCAAGATCATTATGGCAGTGGCATGAAAGAATTGCCTTTTCAATACCCTTGACATGCTCTTTGAGGTATTTCATTTTGGCACCATATTCTTCGGGCAAACAGTATCCTGTGGTATCGGGAATGTTCAAGACAGTGGCACCAGCTTTGATAACGGCTTCGCAGACCCTTGCAAGATAATCGTTGTCGGTTCTTCCGGCATCCTCGGCATAAAACTCAACATCCTCGACAAAAGATTTGGCATATTTGACCGCGGCCACGGCGCGCTCAAGTATATCTTCTCGATTTGAATTGAACTTAAACTTGATATGTGAATCAGAAGTACCGATTCCTGTGTGGATCCTTGGTCTTTTGGCATCTTTAATGGCCTCTGCGGCTACCTCGATATCTTTTTTGACAGAACGTGTCAGGCCACATACAGTAGCATTTTTGACAAGTTTGGCGATCTCGTTCACCGATTTAAAATCACCGGGACTGGAAATCGGGAAACCGGCCTCGATGACATCTACCCCCAAATCATCAAGCCGTTGGGCGATGACCAATTTCTGTCGAGTGTCCAGTTTGCAACCGGGCACTTGTTCGCCATCTCTCAGTGTGGTGTCAAAAATTTGTACCTTATCTTTACCCATGTTTTCAGAAGGTTTTCTATAGAACATACGAAGATAACCTTGTATTTTTCCGAAGAGATGGAGTGGTAAAATCCATTACAATGTTAAACTGTTTTTTGCTTGTTTCAATATGCTGTAAAACAGCGACTTAAGCAATCTTTTTTACGATGACAAATACCCAAAAAGATACCCTTTTCGTATTGGTGAAATCCCTTTCAAAATCTGAGAAGCGACAGTTCAAGCTGTACGTTGGCCGGTTGGGGGTCAATGCCGATGCGAAATTTTTGGCCCTGTTCAACCTACTCGACAAGATGCGCGAGTATGATGAGGCCGTCATTTTGAAGAGTGGTATTGTTAAAAAAACACAGTTATCAAACCTAAAAGCCCACCTGTACAAACAGATACTGGTCAGTTTGCGGTTGAACCCGGTAAACCAAAACATTCGGGTACAGATAAGGGAACAGCTCGATTTTGCCACCATTCTCTATCAGAAAGGACTCTATAAGCAGAGTTTGAAAATATTGGACAAGGCCAAGCAAGTGGCCATTGCACATGAAGAGAAAAATGTGGCCTATGAGATCGTAGAGCTTGAAAAGATCATCGAGACCCAATATATCACCCGAAGTATTCCAGATAGGGCAGATGAATTGGCCTTACAGGCAAAGCAGCTATCTGAGCAAAATGTGATGACGAGCAAGTTGTCAAACCTGTCATTGCAGCTCTACGGAATGATCCTGAAGGTGGGCTATGCACGAAATGACGAAGATCTCGAACGGGTACAGGACTATTTTCAAAAACATCTTCCCAAATTCAAGATCGAAGAACTTGACTTTCGCGAGAAACTTTGGCTTTACAAGGCCTATCTCTGGTATAGCCTGTTGACCCAAGACTTTTTGTCATCTTATAAATATGCGAGCAAGTGGGTGGACCTCTTTTATGAAAACAAAGAGATGATCTACCTGAACCCGGTCTTCTATCTAAAGGGAAACCATTATTTGTTGGAGTCGTTGTTCTTCGTCAAGTATGCTTCCCAGTTCAAGGATACCCTTGAAAAATTGGAGGCCATGGTCAGCAGCCAGGCCTTTCCAAAGAACGATAACATCGCTTCGTTGTCTTTTCTGTACATCAACTCGAACAAATTGAACCTACACTTTTTAGAGGGCACCTTCGAAAGAGGGTTGTATTTGGTGAACATTATCGAATACGGGATCAAAAAGCACCGTGACCGCATCGACCAGCACCATGTGATGCTGTTGTACTACAAGGTCGCCTGTCTCTATTTCGGCGTTGGCGACCACAAGAACTGCATTGCCTATTTGAAGCGGATCATCACCAACAAGCAATTGAAAATGCGCGAAGACCTAATGTGCTTTGCACGTGTGCTAAGCTTGGTGGCCCATTATGAAGCGGGCATGGACTACCATCTCGAGGTACAGCTCAAAAGTACTTACAAGTTTCTTTTGAAAATGAACGACCTACATGCCGTTCAAAAAGAGATGATCAAGTTTTTGAGGGGTCTTGGTGATATCTACCCCAATGAACTTCGAAACGAGTTTCAAAAGCTCTATGACGAATTGAAGAAATACGAAGACCACCCCTACGAAAAACGGGCCTTTTTGTATTTAGATATTCTCTCATGGCTCGAAAGTCATCTGCAGAACAGGCCCGTGGGCAAAATCATTCGTGAAAAAGCATTGGCCGCTACTCGTTGACCACACCCGGGGTCTGTAAGTTGAATTGCGGTAAGAGGCCGTTTGTAAAATTCTGAAACTCATCGTTTTTGGCCAGTTCACGTACTTTCATAGGGTCAAAGTTACCGTTGAAATAAAGAAAAGAGCCATTGACATTGTCATTGTTGTAGATCAAAATCTCTTTGACCACGTCACGCTTCTCACGAATAGATACCACATTGCGCTTTAGTTCGTCATTTTTTCTGAAGACTTCAATGAACGAGCCACCTGCAAAAGAATTCATCCGATCATTCAAGAACCTTGTCTGTGATTCTGTTGCGCTCGGAAATTGCATATAGCGCAGATCTTTGGTATTGCCCACCAAAGATTTCATTTCAGGAGAAATCTCGCTTACCAGTGAGAACATGAACTGCGGTACACGAATGGCGGTCACTTGGGGATCGTTCTTATGGGCCTCATAAAAACTGTCGATTGAGTTGAAGCTTCCGCAGGAAAAAAGCAGAAAACCTGCCAAATACAAAAAGACTTTTTTCATGGTTAAGTGTTTTTCTAAAAGTAGCAAAAAATCACGAACAGGCATTCCAAACCGGGTCATCGGGGGGTGGGGCAATGAATTCGATTCGCTCTTTTTTGACAGGGTGCGCCAACGACAATTTTCGGGCATGCAGGTGAATACTGCCATCTTTGTTGCTTCTATCGGCACCATATTTCAAATCTCCTTTGATGGCACAGCCGATGGCAGCGAGCTGGGCACGAATTTGATGGTGGCGTCCCGTTTTTAATTCGATTTCCAACAGAGAATAATGGTTCAATTTTTTGGCACAATGATAGTTCAGTACCGCTTTTTTGCTGTTGGGCACTTCTTTTTCATGCGCATATGATTTGTTTTGCTTGGCATTGCGCACCAACCAATGGATCAAGGTACCGTTTTCGGTCGGTGGCGCATTTTTTACCACGGCCCAATAGGTTTTCTGCGCCTCTCCCTCTGAAAAAAGCTTGTTCAGCCGGGGCAAGGCCTTTGAGGTTTTGGCAAAGACGACAATGCCCGATGTTGGCCTGTCAAGCCTGTGTACCACTCCCAGATACACATTGCCCGGTTTTTTGTATTTGGCCTTAAGGTATTGTTTTGTTATTTCCGATAGCGGCGTATCGCCTGTTTTGTCACCCTGTACAATATCACCGGGACGCTTGTTGACCACGATCAGGTGATTGTCTTCATACAAAACCAGAAGGTTTTTTGAATTGGATTTTTGGACTGTTTGATTACTGGATTCTTGGAAGTCCAAAATGATTACTTTAAGGTTGATTTAAACTTTGAGGTCATTTTGACGATGGAATTTAACTTTGATAAAAGTTCGACAAGTTTTTCCTCAGTAAGAAATCCCAAATCATTTGAAATGGGCAATTGTGTCTCTAATTCGTACATTGACCCAATAGCAATTTCAAAAAATCGTGAAAAATCCCTATTTGAATTTCGAGAGCTACCTTCGGCGATGTTCGAGGGAATGGAAACCGATGCTCTTCTGAGCTGGTTGGTCAAGCCAAATTTTTCTTGATCTGGGAAATCTATGGTTGCATCATAAACTTGCGAGCACAATATTCGGCTCAGTTTCCATATCTCTAAGTCTTTGAAACGATGCATCTTTATAGTTTTCAGATTATCGATACATGGAATGTCACATTGATTGTGGTTTCGAACACTCGAACGATCCGATAATCCAAACATCAAAATCAATATTGCTCTTCCTCATTCGGAAAGTCCCTGCTCTTCACATCGGCCACATAGTTCGAAATCGCATCGCCCATATCTTCATAAAGGTTCATATAACGACGCAAGAACCGTGGGTTGAACTCATGGGTCATGCCCAAAAGGTCATGTACCACCAAGACCTGTCCGTCTACACCACCCCCAGCGCCGATTCCAATAATGGGTATCGAAACATTTTCGGCCACCTTTTTGGCCAATTCTGCGGGAATCTTTTCCAACACAATGGCGAAACATCCTATTTTTTCCAACAACTTGGCATCTTCCATCAATTTTTCTGCCTCTTCTTCTTCTTTGGCCCGCACGGTGTACGTACCAAATTTGTAGATAGATTGGGGGGTAAGCCCCAAATGCCCCATGACCGGTATGCCGGCATTCAAGATACGTTTGGCCGATTCCTTGATTTCGACGCCCCCCTCGATTTTTATGGCATGGGCGCCGCTTTCTTTCATGATACGAATGGCAGAACGCAACGCTTCTTTCGGATCACTTTGGTAGCGTCCGAAGGGAATATCGACCACGACCAAGGCACGGTTCACGGCCCTGATGACCGATGAGGCATGGTAGATCATTTGATCCAGCGTAATGGGCAGTGTGGTCTCATGGCCCGCCATAACATTACTGGCCGAGTCACCTACCAGAATCACATCTACATTGGCCGAATCGATTATTTTGGCCATGGAAAAGTCGTAAGCGGTCAGCATGGATATCTTCTCGCCGTTCTGCTTCATCTCGTAAAGAGATTTGACCGTGACTCTTTTATATTCTTTTTTGGCTGTCGACATTTGGTAAGGTTTTGTAGCTAAAGTAAAGAGATTTTTGCCATTCCCGCGAACTTGTCCGCCATTTTGGTGAAAGCGGGAAACCATTTTCATTATCTTGTGGGCTTGAAATTCATGAAAACAATGATGAGATATTATTTTGCGGCAATATCATTTTGCTTTTTTGTCTTTGCCATGGGGCAAGAGACCAATGGGCCTGAAAATGAACAAGATGCTGTTAAAAAGACCATCGAAACTTTCTTTGAGGGTTTTCACAAGCAAGATTCCATCTTGATGAAAAGTGTTGTGGGCGACAATGTGCTGTTGCAGACCACGGGACGCAACAAAGAAGGCAAAACAATGTTTCGAAGCCAAGGTATTGAAAGGCTGTATGAATCGATTGTCAGCATACCCGACAGCGTTTCGTTTGAAGAAAAGCTCACCTCGTGGTCGATACAGGTCGATAGAACCATGGCCAATGCATGGGTAGGGTATGAATTTTGGCTCAACGGCGATTTTAGCCACTGTGGCATCAATTCGTTTCAGCTCATCAATTTTGATGGGAACTGGAAAATCATCTATCTAATCGATACCAGGGGTAGGGCCAGGTGTTTTGATTAGGCCCAGGTATCTTTTTCTAAAAGGCGAAGAGGGGTTTTCAGAAAGAAGCGGTCAATTGTGTTGGTCGCCCCACGTTTGGCCTTCGTCGATATTATTTCAAATAGACCTTTCTTTTTGATGTTTTTACGGTATACTATCTGTTCATGAACAAGCCAAGCATTATTTTGACGCTATGCCTCTTGATCTTCATGCTCATCTCATGTAAGAAAGAGCAAATGCTACCCGACCATATTATTGAACTACCGTTAACGATTACGGTCTTGTATTCCAATGGCTCGGAAGAGACCAAGGCCATTGACGCATATTTGAACCATGGGACGAACGAAGGACTTACCATTGACAAAAAGACAATAGTGGAAGAAAACGGAGCGGTGTCATATACGTACACCCTGCACGCATTGAAAGCACAGAGCATACACCTGCACAAAATCTGGTCGGTCAACTCATCGTTTGAGAAAGCCCAGTTTTTGTTACCAGGATTCTGGTACAAGCGAAATCTTCGCTCACCCGAAAATGCACCTTCTTTCAAGGTAGCAGATCTGTGGTCTTTCAGGGAAGATAGAATGAGTTTTCCCACCGCCGTACTGTTTGATGAAGATTCAAAAAACTGGATAAGGCTGACAAGGGCCGATTCTTTGCTCTTCGATGAAACGCAAGATTCGATTTCTGGAAATCTTACCCTCAAGACCCAGATAGGAAGCCTCGGAATAGGGAAATGGGAAGCCGATAAGGTACAGCTCAACGCCAGCTTTCCTTTTGAGGAGATTCCCAGGTCATACCGATCAAAATTGAAGTTGAACCCGCCCAGCAAAGCCTTCTACCCAATGCAGAAAGGCGAAACGATACACTTGACCTGGAAAATCGGTTATGGTACGGCCAATGATTTTACAGCCGTGGTTACAAAAAGCTGGCAAGATGCGTTTGACAGCTACGATCCAGCACCTGTTGCCAGCAAAAAGCAAAATCTCGAAATCAAGGAAATATTGAGCAACTATTTCTATGAAAGTTATGCCGAGACCAAGAACCTGAAAGGGTTTTCAGGACTTTGGTTCAATACAAAGACCTGTGAGACCACCGGGGTACTGTCAGTGGGATTTTGTGGGCAGCTCTTGGCGAATACCTACAACCTTTTGGAGTATGGATATGCACTGCAAGACAATGACCATATTGCCTTGGCCAGAAAAGTGCAGGATGCATACTACCAAAACGGATTTACCGAAACAGGTCTCATACGCGAATTGGTCTATGGCGACAATGCCGAAGACATCTATACCCTCAGAAAGCAGAGTGAAGGCATAAAGCACCTTCTTTTGTTGCTCGATTTTGACAAGCGGCAGAAAAAATCAAGTCCTAAAATCGAAAAGAAGGTCCTTTCACTGTTGCACAAAATTGCCAAGATGCAGCATGAAGATGGCAGCATACCGCGCAAATTTGACATAGACCATGAAATCGTCGATAGTTCTAAAGGAAGCACCCAAAGTATCATTACACCCATGATCATGGCTTCATACTATTTCGACGAGCTACAGTTTTTGCAAGTGGCCATCAAAGCGGCAGAATACGCTGAGAAAAACATCATCGATAAGGCCGATTATTTTTCATCTACCTTAGATTCTGACTGCGAGGACAAGGAAGCGGCTGCAATAGCCTCAATCTCGTTCGCTCACTTGGCACTGGTAACCGATGGTGCGCAACGCGAAAAATACCTGTCTTTGGCCAAAAAGGCCGCCTATTTCGGGCTGAGTTGGTACTACCTGTACGACGTTCCCTTTGAGCACAACAGCCTATTGGGCCAAAACGATTTCAAGACCCGTGGTTGGGGCAATGTGTCCACAGAGAACAACCATATAGACGTTTGGGCCTTTGATTTTCCGCATGTCTTGCAATGGCTGGGAAAAGAGACCGGCGAAGAACGGTTCATCAAAATGTCAGAAGTCATCGTTTCTTCCATCAAAGACCAAATGTTACCGTATGAAGGCCATATGGTCGGTGTCGGCAAAGAAGGCTATATGCCCGAAATTGTGCAGCACACCACTTGGGATTATGGGGCCAATGGAAAAGGGTTTTTGAATTCCCATATGTCGGTGGGTTGGACAATCGCTTCGGTATGGGAAACATTGACACCCGGTAGGTTTGAAACCTTTATTGAAGGCTATACTGAGTAAGGTTGTGAATGGCAATGTTGGCCATCTGGTCGTACATTCGCATGGTTCAATATTCAATTTCAAGGCTTAACTCCCTTGCTGCTTCCACGCATAGTTTCATATCGTGCAGGCCAATATGCGCCCTGTAAATTTTTCTTTCTTCATTTAATTGCCTTACGGTCTCATATAATT
>JANQOD010000119.1 GCA_028289745.1 Allomuricauda sp.
TTTCCATTTTTTAATCCATCCCAATAGGCTTCAATATTGTTGCCAATCGGGGTAAGGGCTCCCAAACCGGTAACTACAACTCGCTTTAACTGCATTGAACTGATTTTTGACCTATTCAGCCTTAAATTAAAAAAAATTATCCATGTGGTTCAATTACCACATGGATAATCTAAAATCTTAGTAAGATATCATAAATTACTTTGCTTCTTCTATATAGCTTATGGCCTGACCGACCGTAGCAATGTTTTCAGCCTGATCATCAGGAATTTGGATGTCGAATTCCTTCTCAAACTCCATGATAAGCTCAACAGTGTCCAAAGAATCTGCACCCAAATCGTTGGTAAAGCTTGCTTCAGGTACTACTTCATTTTCGTCAACACCGAGTTTATCAACGATAATGGCCTTAACTCTTGATGCAATGTCTGACATAGTTATATCGGTTTTTAAATTTAAATCGTTGGCAAAAATAGTAAACTTTGGTTTAAATATACCATTCGACGATAAAATGTGCTGTAAATTACGGGGTTAAATTCTTTGCCCTTAACTTAGCGGCCCATGGTAGGCACCCATAATTATCTTGTCTTAGCATGAAAAAACTCATCATCTTCGCATCTGGCTCCGGCTCAAATGCAGAAAATATCATTACCTATTTCAATTCAGGAAATCTTGCAAAAGTTTCATTGGTGTTGACCAATAAAGCTGATGCCAAAGTACTGCAAAGGTGTGAGCGATTAAACATTCCCGCTTTTTATTTCAACAAGTCTGCCTTTCAATCTGGCACATTGTTGGGCATGCTCAACAATGAAAACCCCGATCTTATTCTTCTTGCAGGGTTTCTTTGGAAAATACCTTCCGGTTTCATAGAGGCCTTCCCTTACAAAATCATCAACATCCATCCCGCATTGCTTCCCAAATATGGAGGTAAGGGCATGTACGGAAATAGGGTACATGAGGCTGTAAGGGCAAATTCAGAAAAAGAAACCGGCATCACTATCCACTATGTGAATGAACACTATGATGAGGGGGGCATCATCCATCAAGAAAAAGTAACGTTGACCAGTGAAGACAGTGTAGAGAACATAGCAAGCAAAGTACATGAATTGGAATACGAGCACTATCCAAAAGTTATTGAAAAACTGTTGATGGACGATGACTAAGAAAACAAAGTTTTATGTTGTTTGGAAAGGGAAGCGTCCCGGGATCTATGAATCTTGGGAAGATTGCAAGGCGCAGATCGAAGGCTTCAAGGGCGCACAATATAAATCTTTTTCTACCTTTCAGGAAGCCAAAAAAGCATTCAATGGCAACTATCTCGAATACAAGGGAAAGAAAAAGGGCAAATCAGAACTTACCCCAGAAGAACTTCTAAAAATCGGCGAGCCAAACTACCACTCCATTGCCGTTGATGCCGCCTCAAGTGGCAATCCTGGCAAAATGGAATATCAAGGGGTCGATACCCATACCAAAAAGGTCTTGTTCAAACAGGGCCCTTTTGCGGAGGGCACCAGTAATATTGGAGAGTTTTTGGCCCTGGTGCATGGCCTGGGCTTTCTTAAGCAAAAAAAGAGTGATCGCATACTCTATTCCGATTCGCGTATTGCCATTGGGTGGGTTCGAAAGAAAAAATGTGGCACCAAGCTTCAACAAAACAAGAAGAACAAGAAATTGTTTGAACTCATTGAACGCGCCGAACACTGGTTACAGGCCAATCGATACAACACACCGATCGTTAAATGGGAGACCAAGGCATGGGGTGAGATTCCGGCAGACTTTGGCCGAAAATAATTGTATCTTTGCACCAAAATTTGCTAAATGGGCAAACTCTTGATCGTGGGCACCATAGCCTTTGATGCCATTGAAACCCCTTTTGGAAAAACAGGCAAGATTTTAGGTGGCGCAGCCACTTTCATAGGTATGGCCGCCTCGCAATTTGAGGTTGAATCTGCCATTGTTTCGGTAGTGGGTGACGACCTACCTGAAGAATATTTGCAGCTACTACGTGACAAAAATATAGACCTTTCGGGTATCGAGATCGTAAAAGGCGGTAAAACGTTCTTTTGGAAAGGAAAGTACCGAAATGACCTTAACACCCGAGATACTTTGGTGACGGAACTCAATACCCTTGCCGATTTTAATCCACTTGTGCCCGAAAATTTCAAGGATGCCGATGTAGTGATGTTGGGCAATCTTCATCCAGATATTCAGATGAGTGTCATTGACCAAATGTCAGAACGGCCAAAACTTATCGTTCTTGACACCATGAATTTTTGGATGGACCACACTTGGGATGAACTCATGGCGGTGATAGCCAAAATCGATGTCATTACCATCAATGATGAGGAAGCACGACAATTAACACATGAACACTCATTGGTCAAGGCAGCCTCAAAAATACAGGCCATGGGCCCAAAGTACGTGGTCATCAAAAAAGGAGAGCATGGCGCACTTCTGTTTCACCATGATCATATCTTTTTTGCCCCTGCATTGCCCATTAAAGAGGTCTTCGACCCAACAGGTGCCGGCGATACCTTCGCCGGGGGTTTTGTCGGATATCTTGCCGAAACAAAGAACATAACGTTTGAGAATTTGAAGAATGCAGTTATACATGGATCGAACCTTGCCTCTTTTTGTGTAGAAAAGTTTGGTACAGACCGTATGTTGCACTTGCAAAAGAAAGAAGTCAACGACCGTCTATTGCAATTTAAAGAATTGACCCAATTCAATATTGAACTAAAACAACCCCAAACCCTGTAACCAATGGGTTTCATATCTTTGTGAGATGAGTGATGCTATCAAGCACGAATGCGGTATTTCGCTGATACGGCTGCTAAAACCCTTAGAATACTATCAAGAAAAATACGGGTCGGCTTTCTACGGTGTCAACAAGATGTACCTGATGATGGAAAAACAGCACAACCGTGGCCAAGATGGTGCCGGTTTTGCCAGCATCAAACTGAACATGGCCCCTGGGGAGCGATATATGAGCAGGGTACGATCTGCCGAGGCACAGCCCATTCAAGATATTTTTGATCAAATCAATGCAAGGGTCAATTCGGTCATCTCTGAAAACGTCGACAAAGCCTCTGATGTGACCTGGCAGAAAAAGAACATTCCCTACATCGGTGAATTGCTTTTGGGACATGTACGGTATGGTACTTTTGGCAAAAATAGCATCGAAAGTGTGCATCCTTTTTTAAGGCAGAACAATTGGATGCACCGTAACCTCATCGTGGCCGGCAATTTCAATATGACCAATGTAGATGAACTTTTTGGAAATTTGGTCGAACTGGGGCAACATCCAAAAGAAATGGCAGATACCGTCACCGTTATGGAAAAAATCGGTCACTTTTTAGATGATGCCGTGGCAAAGCTTTACAAAGAAATCAAAAAAGAAGGCTTCAACAAGCGGGAAGCTTCCCCAATGATAGCCAAAAGGTTAAACGTGGCCAAAGTATTGAAAAAGTCTTCCAAAAATTGGGATGGCGGTTATGCGATGGCCGGACTTTTAGGTCACGGTGATGCCTTTGTGCTAAGGGATCCGGCGGGCATTCGGCCAGCTTACCACTATCAAGATGACGAAATCGTTGTGGTGGCTTCAGAACGGCCTGCCATTCAAACGGTTTTCAACATTCCCTATGAAAGTGTAAAAGAACTTGATCCCGGGCACGCCATTATCATCAAAAAAAATGGCTCCACATCTGTGAGGGAGATCATTCGACCTGTAGAAAAAAAATCATGTTCATTCGAGCGCATTTACTTCTCTAGGGGCAGTGACAAAGAAATCTATGAGGAACGGAAAAATTTGGGGCAGTTATTGTTTCCCCAAATATTGCAAGCGGTTGATGGCGATTTGTTGAACACCGTGTTCTCATATATTCCCAATACAGCCGAAACTTCCTTTTTTGGAATGGTGAAAGAGGCACAAAACTATTTGAACAAAAAAAAGGAAGAACAGATTTTGGCCTTGGGCCCTAGTATCACCAAAGAGCAACTGCACAAAATCCTTGATGTTCGGCCAAGAATCGAAAAAGTGGCCATAAAAGATGCCAAGCTCAGAACCTTTATCACCCAAGACAGCAATAGGGATGATCTGGTTGCCCACGTTTATGATATCACCTACGGATCGGTCAAAAAGTCTGACAACCTTGTCATTATCGATGATAGTATTGTTCGGGGCACCACATTGAAAAAGAGTATTCTTAAGATGTTGGATCGATTGAATCCTAAAAAAATAATCGTGGTTTCTTCAGCCCCCCAAATTCGATATCCTGATTGTTATGGCATCGACATGGCCAAGCTAGAAGATTTCGTGGCCTTTAAGGCGGCACTTGCCCTACACAAAGAGCAGGGCACGATGCACATTGTAGATGATATTTATTACAAATGCAAAGAGCAGGTAAAATCTCCAGAAATTGAGCCCGTTAATTATGTACAGGATTTCTATAGCCCGTTCACCGCTGAACAGATATCTGATAAGATAGCGTCAATACTAAGCCCTAAAGACGTAAAGGCAGAAGTGCAAATTATATATCAGACCATCGAAAACCTTCATGCCGCTTGCCCAAAGAATCTCGGTGATTGGTACTTCACCGGTGACTACCCTACTTCTGGGGGCAACAAAGTGGTCAACCGTGCTTTTGTAAATTTCTATGAAGGTAAAAACCAGCGCGCCTACTCACAGATTACCGTTTAACCTGAGAAATATGCTTTTCATCGATGAAAACGGTGTTTTACCGTCTTTTTGCCCCTTTGGAGCAACAGACCGTTAAATTAGAGCTTGCCATAGCATAAGTAGGTTAAGTTCATGGTAAGATTTGGGGCAAAAAAGGTGGGGACTTCCCCACCTTTTTTATATCTAAACGCTTCTTTTTAAAAATCTCCGTAATCTTTTTCTTCATATTTTATAATCCCTTTGTTTTAATTGGGTATTTCAACCGATTAAAGGGGCATTCGTCTAAAAGCTTTTTCGGTTAAAAAGGCTTAAAATACATTTGGAAAACCATAGCATAAGTAGGTTAAGTT
>JANQOD010000107.1 GCA_028289745.1 Allomuricauda sp.
TTTATCAAAAAGTGTTTGCCCTTTGTTCAAAAATCACATTTGTGCAAATTCAGTTTGGAAGAGGCCCAACTGCTTTCAGGAAAAAATGATGTTGATGAGGCCTGTGACACACTTCATGAAGAAGGCGCCAAGATAATAACCGTGACCCTAGGCAAAGAAGGCACATTACTAAGCGCATTCAATCGCAAGGAAATAGTGCCCAGTATAAAAGTAAAGCCAGTAGACACCACAGGAGCAGGTGATGCCTTCATCGGTTGCCTCCTTTATCAAATCGCCGAGCTATCAAATTTTGAAGTCGTTCAAGACGATTTTGAACTATTGCGCAATATGGTCGAAATGGCCAACAAGGCCGGGGCCATTACCACAACCGCTTTCGGGGCCATTGTTTCACTACCGACAAAATCCCAGCTGACCGATTGATATGAACCAAGCCGCACTGCATCGATTGATTTCCTCATCGTTGAAAGAAAAAAATCCTGAACTGCTTTTCGAAAAACGTTTTGCGACCAACCTCACTTTGATAAAAGACCTTTTCTTTTCAGTTTATGACAAGAAAATACATAGAAAGCATTTTGAAAAGCTACTTGCCCTACTTCCAAAGCTTTTCAACCAGCGACCCGAAACATTGCGCACCCAAGATGTTGAACGTATTGAATCTGGCGATTGGTTCCAGTCTGAGCAAATGGTGGGCATGCAATTGTATGTCGACCTCTTCAACAAAGACCTGAAGGGAGTACTGGAAAAAATTCCCTATTTCAATGACTTGGGCATCAACTTTTTGCACCTTATGCCCATAATGACCCGGCCGAGCGGCGAAAACGATGGTGGATATGCCGTGAACAGTTACCATGAAATCGATAAGGGATACGGTACAAAAAAAGACCTCTTGAAATTATCTGGGAAACTTCGGGAAAAGAGCATGTATTTGATGCTCGATTTTGTGGTAAACCATACTTCTGATGAGTTTCCTTGGGCGAAAAAAGCTAAACAGGGCAACAAAAAATACCAAAAGTATTATCATATCTACGACAACCGAACCATCCCCGATGAATTTGAAAAAAGCCTTCCCGAGGTGTTTCCAGAGAAAGCGCCCGGCAATTTTACCTATAATCCTGAAATGGAGAAATGGGTGATGACCGTTTTCAACGAATATCAATGGGACCTTAACTATTCCAGTCCTGAGGTATTTCTTGAGATGCTCGAGAACCTCTGCAAAATGGTAAATCTCGGGGTCGATATCGTACGCTTTGATGCCCTTGCCTTTCTTTGGAAAAAACTGGGTACCATTTCGCAGAACCTGCCCGAAGCCCACAACCTTGTCTCACTTTTTAAAATGTGTTTGCAAGTGGTCGCCCCGGGCACCCTTTTTTTGGCTGAGGCCATCGTCGCACCCCATGAAATAATCAAATATTTAGGGCAAGGGGCCACAGAGGGCAACGAATGTGAGGTGGCCTATAATGCCTCTTTGATGGCCTTGCTATGGAATTCGATCGCTACCAAAAAAACAGGATTGCTCTATAAGAGCATGGCAAATATTCCCGAAAAACCCGAATACTGTACATGGGTCAACTATATTCGCTGCCATGATGATATTGGCTTGGGGCTAGACGACCGTTTTATTGCCGAGTTGGGATGGAACCCGCAAGGGCACCGTAAATTTTTGCTCGATTATTACTGCCAAAACCTTGATTGGTCACCTGCCAAAGGGGTTCTTTTTATGTACAACCCAAAAACGGGAGATGGCCGAATATCTGGAAGCGCAGCATCATTACTGGGGCTTGAAAAAGCCTTGGAGAAAAATGATGCCCGGCAAATTGAAACCAGTGTCAACAAGATTAACATGTTGCACGCAATCATTCTTTCCTTTGGTGGAATGCCCATTATCTATGCCGGAGATGAAATCGCTACTCTAAATGATTATTCCTTTCTAAAGGATAAGACAAAAAAAGATGACAACCGCTGGATAAACAGGTCAAAACATGACTGGAAAACGGTAGAACGCCTAAACAACAAAAAACTGCCGCAATCAAAAGTTTACCACACCCTCAAAAAACTTATCTCCATTAGAAAGAAAACAAAAGAACTGGCCGATGGCAATAACCTGGAATTGCATCATGCCGGCAACGAGCATGTGCTGGTCTTTGAAAGAACCGGGGTCGATAAACAAGGGGTTTTGGTCGTTTGTAACTTTGACGAAACGTCACAGGTGATCAACGGAAGTTGGGTGGCCAAACTGGGTTATCTGAAAAATTCTGTGTTTTATGACCTCATCACCGCCAAGAAATCTGAGGTCAACAGCGGTTTTATTGAACTAAAGCCCTATCAAATACTTTGGCTTAAAAAGCTTTAGGGCGTGTTTGAAAATAGGTGGCCTAGTTATAATTGACCTTTCTGATGATTCGTAGTGCTTCCTTGAGGGATTGATAAACCTTTTTGTCAACGTTTTTCAAAAGCGAACGTGCATTTTCCATATGGTCTTTAGAATCTTCAAACCCATTGAGATAGCATATTAGAAAAGTATCGGGCAAATGCTCTAAATCTCTTTTTTCTGATTGGTTCAATGCGATATTGTTTCTCAGCTTTTCCAAAACCGCTTGATTGGCGTTGAAAATATGGTGCAGCGTCTTTTTTTCGTATTGGGGAGGATCGAACACAAGCTGGCTGTTCAACCTATAGGTGCCGTTTTCTGAAAATGTGATCACGACCTTTTCCAACGGATAGTACTTTTGCAATTTGCCCAGCCCCAACTGAACAAACTCTAGAATTGCGAAAGAATCATCGTTGTAATCGATGCTGATCTCATCAAGTGCTGAATAAAACAGTTTTACCTGCTCGTTGATCAGCTCGATATCGACCCTTGAATAATACTCTTGGTCTTTGACCTTTTTTTGATGTCCGGCCCAACATAACACGAACTGCTCTTTGAAGACCTTGTAGTGGCTGGTCAAATCAGCATGTCGGTTGTTGATGAAATCGATGACGCCGTCAAGCGTAAGCTCAATGTTGTTTCGGGCATGCTGCTCAAGCCTCTCAACAGTTTTGGCATTGATGTCTTTCAGCTCAATATCAAAGACTTTCGGCATACTGATGCTTCCCTCCCTGAAAAAGACAGCGCCCCCATAATACTTCCAAATGTTTTTCCTAAGAGCGCATATTTTGCCGTTCGACCTAATGGTCACGAGTCCGACCACTTTTCCTTCGGGCAGTTTTGGAAAGTGGATATTCTCATAGTTGATAAGGGGTGGGTTATCTAAATAGGCATTGACGAGATTCTGAATTTTGCTATCATCGAAGAAATCGACCCCTATTATCTCGTTGTTCTCATCTTCGACCCCTACCACAATATATGAGTTGTTCTTCGGATTGCTGTTGGCAAGTGCACAGACGTGTTTCAGAAATTTGGCCTTTCCTTCTTTTTCACCGATGGAGATAAAGCGCTTCTTGTCATAAAAACTGTTTTCGTCATTATGGGCGAGTAGGTTTTTAACGAGAAGTCGCTTATTGATCATACCTTTTTGTTGATTATGGTAGAACTTGCCTGGTCGGTCGGCATCACCACCAAATCGGCAATGTTCACATGGGGCGGACGGGTAATCGCGAATACGATAATCTCTGCAACATCCTCTGGTTTCAAGGGCTGATAGCCTTGGTATACTTTTTCAGCTCTTTCGAGATCGCCCTTGAAGCGCACTTTGCTGAACTCGGTCTCGACCAGCCCTGGATTGATGGCGCCGACCCTGATGCCATGTTCGTTCAAATCGATGCGCATACCTTGATTTATGGCATCTACGGCATGCTTGCTGGCACAGTACACATTGCCTTTCGGATATACTTCTTTACCGGCCGTAGACCCAATATTAATGATATGGCCTGATTTTCGTTCGACCATCTGTGATAAAATGGCTTTCGACACATAGAGCAATCCCTTCACATTGATATCGAGCATGGCGTCCCAATCATCTAGACTCCCCTCATCGATCACATCCAGTCCGTGCGCATTGCCCGCATTGTTGATGAGCACATCAATGGTTGAAAATTCCTTTGGCAGGGCGTCAATGGCCTTGAACACTGCTTCTCGATCTCGAACATCAAAATTCAAAGTGGTCACCTTGGCCTTTTTTGCAAGTTTTGATCGAAGTGCATCCAACCGTTCTTGCCGTCTTCCGCATAAGATCAATATGAATCCCTTTTCGGCCAATAGTTCTGCCGTGGCTTTGCCTATGCCGCTGGTCGCCCCGGTTATCAATACTGTCTTCTTCATGCCAAAGATTTTACGGTACGCGAGAGCCTTGACTGGTTTCGAGCAATATAAACCAATCTTCGAGCGCTAAATTCATCACTGTTGCCCTGTTGGCCTTTAGAAGTCGTTCTTTATTGGTCGTACCCACAACTGGATGCACCTTTGCGGGATGCTTCAGCAACCAGGCCAGTAACAACTGATCGGTCGTGGCGCCATATTTCTCTTCCAACTTGGGCAAAATCTTGGCCAATCTTGACTTTCTTTCATCATCTTCCCTAAAGTAGCTTCCCAAAGGGCTCCACGCCATGGCCATTCTTTTTTCAATCAGGCAATCGTCAAACGTTCCGTCGTACATGCAATCTACGTGGGTCAATGAGAATTCTACTTGGTTGGCGGTCACCGGTACACTGGTCTCGATCAACGCAATCTGTGATGGGGTAAAGTTAGATACCCCAAATTGCTTGATTTTTCCATCTTTCAATAAGGTTTGAATTGCTTGCGCCACCTCTTCCGGTTGCATCAATGGGCTGGGTCGGTGCAATAGCAGCAGGTCGAGATAATCGGTCTGTAGCTTTTGAAGCGATTGCTCGACCGACCATATGATATAGGCTTTGTCATATTGATAGTGTTTTGCCTTGTTGTCACGCCCCTTGGTCATTTGAATACCACATTTGCTGATCAATTGTAGGTCTTCACGACCAATACCGCTCTCGGCAAATGCATCGCCAAACTCGCTCTCGTTTTCATAGTTGCCATAGATATCGGCATGATCAAAGGTTGTGATATCGTTCTCAATGCAATGGTGCATCATGGCAATCATTTCTTTTTTCGAAAGTTGTTTGCCCCAACTTCCCCAAGTCATTGTGCCTGCAATAATTCTAGAATACATAAATGGTTTTTAGGTACTTTTGGAAATATAAAGTTAATCCCTTAAATACTTCATAAAACTTGGGGTTCCGTGATATTTTTAACCATTAATTAACAGCTCGATTTTAAATAAATCTTCATTTTGCGGTCTATTTAAAATGCTCATTTGATTAACGTTACGAAATAGTCTCTATGGAAGAAAATACTACTATTGACATTAGCGCTGTGAACGAGAAAATTGCCAAGGAAAGTGCTTTTATAAACCTGCTCACCCAGGAAATAAACAAGGTCATTGTAGGACAAAAAGTAATGGTTGAGCGCCTGCTTATAGGCCTCTTGGGGCAGGGTCACATTCTTTTGGAGGGCGTTCCAGGATTGGCCAAGACCTTGGCTATCAACACGCTGGCAAAAGCGGTCAAAGGAAGTTTCAGTAGAATACAGTTCACCCCCGACCTCTTGCCTGCCGACGTGATCGGCACGTTGATCTATAACATAAAGGAAAACGATTTTTCGATCAAAAAAGGACCCATTTTCGCCAATTTTGTATTGGCCGATGAGATCAACCGAGCTCCCGCCAAAGTGCAGTCGGCACTTTTGGAAGCCATGCAAGAAAAACAGGTGACCATTGGCGATGAAACTTTTAAGCTCGATGCCCCTTTTTTGGTCATGGCCACACAAAACCCTGTCGAACAAGAGGGTACTTACCCATTACCGGAAGCACAAGTTGACCGTTTCATGCTCAAAACGGTTGTCGATTATCCGAAATTCACAGAAGAACAACTGATCATACGCCAAAACCTCAACGGTACCCTGAACGAAGTCAAGCCAGTGATTACGCTCAAGCAGATTCTTGATGCGCAAAATGCGGCACGACAGGTGTATATGGACGAAAAAATCGAGAAATACATTCTTGACCTGGTGTTCGCGACACGATATCCTGAAAAATTTGGATTGGAAAACCTTAAGCCCCTCATCAACTTTGGTGCCTCGCCCAGGGGCAGTATCAACTTGGCCATTGCCTCTAAATGTTATGCCTTTATCAAACAGAGGGGGTACGTGGTTCCGGAAGATGTAAGGGCTATCGTACATGATGTGTTGCGCCATCGAATCGGCATCACTTATGAAGCCGAGGCAGAGAATGTCACTTCAGAAGAAATCATCAACAGAATCGTGAACGAGGTTGAGGTACCTTAGGGTTTCATCGTTTCGTGTTCAATGTTCCAACCTAGAACTGAACCAATACGCACTAATCTTGAACCTCAATGGACACCAAAGAACTGCTCAAAAAAGTACGGAAGATAGAAATCAAGACACGTCGGTTGTCTGATCATATCTTTGGGGGTGAGTACCATTCGACTTTCAAAGGTCGCGGTATGACCTTCAGTGAGGTGCGCCAATATCAATTTGGCGATGATGTGCGAAGCATTGATTGGAATGTTACCGCCCGCTACAATGAACCTTTTGTCAAAGTGTTCGAAGAAGAGCGTGAACTGACCATGATGCTCTTGGTCGATGTCAGCGGTTCAGAATTTTTTGGCACCCACAATCAGTTCAAAAAAGGGGTAATCACCGAAATATCGGCCACCTTGGCCTTTTCGGCCATGCAGAACAATGACAAAGTGGGGTTGATCTTGTTTGCCGAAGAAGTTGAGCTTTTCATTCCCCCAAAAAAGGGAAAAAGCCATGTGTTGCGAATTATCAGGGAACTGCTAGAGTTCAAGCCCAATACTTCTAGAACCAACATTGGTGGGGCGCTCAAGTTTTTGACCAACGTGATGAAGAAAAAAGCCATTGTGTTCGTACTTTCTGATTTCATTTCAGATAACTATGACAATACGCTGCGAATTGTGGGCAACAAACATGATGTAACGGGTATCAGGGTCTATGACCAAAGGGAAGAAGCGATTCCGAATTTGGGCCTGGTACAACTGTTGGATGCCGAAACGGGCGATGTGCGCCTGGTCAATACCCAATCAAAGAGAGTTCGTACAGATTACGCCAAGTTTCACCGTGAAAAAGTCGATTACTTTGTAGATTCCTTTACCAAATCTGGTAGCGGTATCATTCATTGCAGGGTAGATGAAAGCTATGTTAGAAAATTGTTGGGCTATTTCAAAAAGAGAGGATAAAATGAAGTGCGACAAACAACATACAATGTTCACAATGCCCTTCGTCAAAGCCTTGGTCGCAGTGTTGCTATTTTGTCATGCCCATTTCTCTTTTGCACAATCAAAGATCAAAGCCGAAGTCGATACCTCTTCCATCAAAATCGGGGAACAAATTCAATATAAAATCACTGTAGAGACCGATTCGACAGCCCTTGTACATTTTCCTGAAGACCAAACCTTTTCACCCCTTGAAATGGTCGAGGCCCTGACCATCGACACCACAAGAAACAAAGCCCGTATGACGCTTCAGCGCATCTATGCGCTGACACAGTTCGACAGTGGTTCGTATACCATACCCCCGCAGCGAATCGGTATAAACGAACAGCCTTTTTTGACCGATTCTTTTCAGATTGCGGTCGCCACGGTACCTGTCGATACCTTAACGCAGAAAATGTACGACATCAAACCCTTGATAGAGGTCGAAAAAAATTATGCGCGTCTTATAAAGATCCTTTTGGGCATTCTTTTGGCACTGCTACTGATCGGTGGTCTCAGCTATTGGTTTTTCTTTCGAAAAAAACCCTTGACCGAAGAAGAAAAAGAAGCCCTCTTACCTGCATACGACAGGGCATTGCTCGAATTGAAACGCCTAGAAAATTCGAGATACCTCATACAAGACGAATATAAAAAGTACTACTCTGAATTGACCAATATCGTAAGGTCGTATCTAGAAGAAGAAGTACATATCTCTGCCCTGGAGAGTACTACCAAGCAGCTCATCGATAAACTGGAAATGCTCAAAGATGCAGGCGAGCTCAAGCTTGAAGAGACTACCATTGAACAGTTCAAAAAAGTACTCGAAACCGCCGATCTGGTAAAGTTTGCAAGGTCAAGACCGCAGACCTCAATCGCAGAGCAAGATAGGGAAGCCATCGAATTGATCGTGGTCAAGACCAAAGAGGCCTTGCCAGAACCCACCGAGGAAGAACTGCTTCAGAATGAAGAATATCTCAAAGAGCTCGCTCGAAAAAAACGCCAAAAAAGAATATATTGGGCCGCCGCCATTTTTGTGGGAGTTTTGTTCTTGAGCAGTGCGGCCTCCATTGCCTATTTTGGCTTCAAGGAAGTAAAAGACACTGTTTTTGGGCATCCTACAAAAGAATTGTTGGAAAGTGAGTGGGTAAGCAGTTCATATGGTTTTCCTCCCATAGAGCTGGAAACTCCCCAAGTGCTCATCCGACAGAAAGTAGAGATTCCGGAAGAGGCAAAAGCAAAGATCGATGGCACCCAAACCTTTATGTACAACAGCCAAGAGAGCCTCTTCGCAGTGGCGGCCACCGCGACCTCGTTTACAGAGGCGGTCGAGCCAGATTTTGAAAAGACCCTTGAGCAAATTTTAAAAGATTATGAGGAAAACGGGGCCAGAAACATTATCACCAAACAAGAAGAGTTTGTGACAAAAGCCGGGGTACAAGGATTGAAGGTTTATGGAAGCGGGCAATTCAAAGTGCCTGACTCCGATGAATTGGTACGTGGTAAATATGTAATCTTAAGTTTCGGAGGCAAGGGCTTTCAGCAACATCTCATGTTGAACTGGCTCGACGGTGACGAATATGCTGAAAAGATTGTTAAACGTATATTGGCTTCGGTCGATGTTAAAGCCCAAGTGTGATGTGGCAGCATATTGAATTCGCGAATCCTGAGTTTTTTTGGCTACTGTTACTGTTGCCAGTGGCCATAATTTGGTCTTTTTTTAAAAGGAAGAGGGAAATACCCTCGCTAAAAATGTCAAGTCTCAATGGGTTCTCGCACACTTCATTGCTCCCAAAATTGAAACCTTTGCTCTTCGTGCTAAGAGTGCTGGCATTGGCGTTGGTCATCACTGCCTTGGCAAGACCACAGACAGAAGATATCTCTACACGTACCAAAACCACCAAGGGCATAGACATCGTCATGGCCATTGATGTCTCGTCAAGTATGTTGGCAAGAGACCTCAAACCAAACCGTTTGGTGGCCTTGAAAGAAGTAGCCGCTGATTTCATAGAAAAGAGGCCGAACGATCGAATTGGTTTGGTGGCCTATGCCGGAGAAAGCTATACGAAGACCCCGATCACCAGTGACAAATCGATTGTGCTGAATGCCCTTCGCGGTATCTCCTATGGCGAATTGGAAGATGGCACCGCCATTGGTATGGGGCTGGCAACCTCGGTCAACAGATTGAAAGAAAGCAAAGCCATTAGCAAAGTCATCATATTGTTGACCGATGGGGTCAATAACTCAGGCTTCATCGAGCCACAAACAGCTGCCGACCTGGCCGTTGAATACAATATCAAGACGTACACGATCGGCCTCGGTACCAATGGCAATGCACTGACACCGATCGCCTATAACCGTGACGGTACATTTCGCTACGGCATGCGTCAAGTAGAAATCGACGAAGAACTATTGAAAGATATTGCCCTATTGACCGGAGGCACATACTTCAGGGCGACCGACAACGAGAAACTTGAAGAGATCTACGAAGAGATAAACAAGTTGGAAAAAACCGAAATAGAAGAGTTCAAATATTATAAATACGAAGAAAAGTTCAGGCCATTGGTTTTTTTGGCAGGGGCCCTGCTGTTAATGGAATGGGTACTTCGAAGTACCGTTTTTAGAAGTTCTATCTAATGATATGATACAACTTGACGAGAAAATACATTTTTATCTGTTGGCCATTTTGCCCATAATGGCCTTGGTCTTTCTATTGTTGCAACTATGGAAAGTCAAGGTTCAAAAACGGTTCGCCGATAAAAAACTCTTGCGGCGGTTGGCCCCCAACAGGTCAATTTTGAAGTCTTCCTTAAAAATGATCTTCTTGTTGACCGGCCTTTTCTTCTTGATCATCGCTTTGGTCAACCCAAAAATCGGCACCAAACTTGAAACTGTGAAAAGAGAAGGGGTCGATATTGTTTTCGCGGTCGATGTTTCAAAAAGTATGTTGGCAGAAGACATTGCCCCCAATCGTTTGGAAAAGGCAAAACGACTGGTCTCAGAAATCATCAACCAGTTGGCCAGCGATCGAATAGGAATCATTGCCTACGCAGGACAAGCATATCCGCAGCTACCGATTACCACTGATTACGGTGCCGCAAAAATGTTCTTGCAGGGCATGAACACCAACATGCTCTCATCACAGGGTACGGCCATCAATGCGGCCATAGATTTGGCCAGCACCTATTACGATGATGCCGAACAGACCAACAGGGTGCTTTTTGTGATTTCAGATGGTGAAGATCATTCAGAGGGATCGACCCTGAAGGCAGTTGAAAATGCGGTCGAAAACGGTATTCGTGTGTTCACGATCGGTGTGGGCAAGACCAAGGGGGCGCCTATTCCCCTTAAGCGAAACGGGGTGGTCGAAAGCCTTAAAAAAGATTCCGAAGGCGAAGTGGTCATCACCAAATTGAACGAGTCTGTGCTCGCAGAGATCGCCTATGAGGGCAACGGTGAGTATATCGATGGCACCAATACCGATGATGCAGTGGATTTTATCAAGGAAGAACTGAACAAAATGGACAAGAAAGAGTTCGAGGCCAAGCAGTTTGCAGAATACAAAGACCAGTTTCAATGGTTCTTGGGCATTGGCCTTTTATTTCTATTTTTAGATGTTTTCATTTTGGACAGAAAAACACAGTGGTTAAAAAAATTGAATCTATTCAATGAAGAGTACCATGGATAGGAATGGTTTAATCTTTTTACTGGTTTTCTTGGCGTTCGGGCAGATTGGCCGTACACAAGAAGAAGCTGGCGATAATGGTATCGATGAAAAATCTATCAGAACAGCACAAAACCTCACCCATGAGGCAAATAAAGAGCTTCGGGCCAACGATTTTGTGGGTGCCGAGGTAGATTACCGTAAGGCCATTTCAAAAAATCCTGAAAATATTGCCGCCCCCTATAATTTAGGAAGGGCCTATTATAACCGGGAAAGCTTTGGCGAAGCCTTTGGGCGCTTCAAACAAGCTGGTGAAAAGGCCACGGCCAAACCAGAAAAACACAAAGCCTATCACAACATGGGCAATGTGTACATGAAGAACAAAGAATATCAAAAGGCGGTAGAAGCCTATAAAGAAGCCCTCCGAAATGACCCGAATGATGAGGAGACACGGTATAACCTGGCCTTGGCCAAGGAAATGTTGAAAAAACAGCAAGACGA
>JANQOD010000124.1 GCA_028289745.1 Allomuricauda sp.
CCATTGAGATTATCCCAGAGTTGGGAAAACAGGCCGAAAAATTGCTAGAATCGATGCAATACGAAAACGTATGGGTCAGGGTGGGTGACGGCTACAATGGCTGGCCCGAACGAGCCCCTTTCGATGCCATCATTGTCACTGCGGGTGCCGAGCAGATTCCACAGCCATTGGTCGAACAATTGAAAGATGGTGGCCGTATGGTGATTCCTGTAGGTCCCCACAACGGCGTACGCGATTTAATACTGCTGACCAAGAAGAACGGCAAAATCAAAACAAAGAGTTTGATGGCCGTTCGATTTGTGCCCTTCACGCGAAATGATTGAAGTTTTTTGATCTATGAAATCATTTCGGTCTTCAATGAGGTGGGCAGCTCGTAGATCTCCAATCCGAAATAAGGTACTGCCGCCAAAATATGATCAAAGATATCGGCCATGATATACTCATAATTCTGCCAGCGTTTGTCGCTACTAAATGCATAGATTTCCAATGGGATACCCTGTGGGGTCGGTTCCAATTGGCGGGTCATCAGGGTCATGTCTTTGTTGACGGCCGAATGGTTTTGAAGATAGGTTTCGACATACTTTCTAAAAACCCCTAGATTGGTCAGGTTTCTTCCGTTGATAAGCGATGATTTATCGACCTCTTTTAAGGCATTATGGGCCTTTATTTTCTCTTGCCGATCTGTTAGGTAAGCTTTGATCAATTCAATCTTTTTAAGTGAATCGACTTCTTGATCTGCCAAAAATTTGATGCTCTGTTGCTTTAAGATCACCACTCTTTTCATACGCCTTCCGCCCGAAGATTGCATACCCCTCCAGTTCTTGAAACTATCTGAAATCAGCGCATAGGTAGGTATGGTGGTAATGGTCTTATCAAAGTTCTGCACCTTGACCGTGGCAAGGGTGATTTCGATCACGTCGCCATCGGCACCGTATTTTTCAAAGGTGATCCAGTCACCGATACGCACCATATCGTTGATACTGACCTGAATGCTGGCCACGAACCCCAAAATAGTATCCCTGAAGATCAAAAGAATAACGGCCGAGGCGGCACCGAGACCAGTGAAAAATTTCCAAAGACTGATATCGGTAATGATCGCGATAATGGTCATAATGCCCGCGATCCAAGCAAAAATCATGAAGACCTGAATATAACTGGCAATGGGTTTATCTTTAAATCTTGGCAGTGTTTTCAGATAATCTTTGAGCGTATGCAGAAAACTTCTAATGATTCTGAGTATGACGACTACCCATAGTATGTAGAGTATTTTCATCGCAATGTTCTCTGCATAGGCAAAGTCATAAAAAACAAAGGGTGCAAGTTCAAAGGCCAACAAAAGGGGTATAATGTGTGCAAGATGCCTTGGCAGGCGGTTTGCGACCATCATGTCGTCAAAATTGGTCTTTGTGCTTCTTGCCAAGCGGGCCGATAGGTAACGAATACTTTTCCAGGCCACATAATCGATCAATAAAACGAGAGCGATCATGAGAATGAATAGAAGTGTTGTATTCAGATAAGCGGCATTAACTTCTGAAACCCCCTTTTCAACCAGATACTCGTATATAAAATGAAACCACATGTTCTTTTCCATACCCTCGATATTCGACTGCAAAATTAATGAATCACATACGTTTACAATAGTATTTGCAAGGTATAATTGTTGTAATATTGCGACTTCAAGCAGTCGAATCGATGTCTGAGAAAAATCCCAATATCGTCCTAATTGTTTTGGCCTTTTTTTCCATTTATGTTATTTGGGGGTCTACCTATCTGTGGAATAAAATTGCAGTGACAGAACTGCCGCCCTTTATGTTGGCGGGCATGCGTTTTGTTGTGGCCAGTCTTCTCATTTTTTTGATCGCTGCACTGATGCGAAAAAATATCGGTGTGACCCGTAAACAGCTAGCAAACACTTTTGTCGCAGGGTTTCTTTTTCTAAGTATTGGCAACGGTTTCGCAGTTTGGGCCCTACAGTACATAGATAGCAGTTTTGAAGCTTTGATAATTTCGGCCCAACCCTTGGTGATATTGTTGATGATGTGGGCACTGCACGGTAGAAAGATACAAATGATGTCGATGGTAGGAGTGGTGTTGGGGTTTTTAGGTATTTACCTGCTGGTGAGCCAAAAAGCGCTGGTGCGACATGAAAACTTTTTCTTAGGCGTCTTTTTGGTGTTTTTGGCGTTACTGGCTTGGGGCTACGGCAGTCTTTTTGTGGGTAGGGCCAATCTACCAAAGAATTTTTTTGTCAATACGGGCTATCAGATGTTGTTCGGTGGCCTCACCATGTTATTGATAAGCTTCATCATCAGGGAAGAGTGGTCAGGCCCGTGGCAATGGAGTGGCAAAGTACAGGGGGTCATGGTGCTTCTGGTTATTTTCGGCAGTATTATAGCGTTTACCTCTTTCAATTACCTACTCAAACATGTTTCGCCCGAAAAGGTGGCCACCAGTACCTATGTGAATCCTATTGTGGCCATGTTCTTGGGTTGGTATTTCTTGAATGAGCAGATAACCCTGCAATCGATTGTCGCAGCCATTGTACTGTTCATGGGAGTGTATTTTATCAATTCAAAGAAAAAATGGCAATTGTTCTCCCGTTTTAAAAAAGTACCATAGATTTTAAGGTGTGCTATGGGCGTTTTGGTCGTAGCCTGACAAAAAGTGGGCAAGAGTTGCTATGCAGTGATTAACAAATTGGCTTTTTTCTTGAACATTTTGTTGTTATCATATGCTTTTTTTGTACATTTCAGAGAGATGTATAACCCCAAAAACTACTTAGAGTGCCTAGAATACTCTTATCCATAGCATGCATTGTTTCTGGGTTGGTCTCTTACTGGTTATTTAGACCTGAAATTCATTTTTTTGAGTGGTTAAATATTTCGAATTCGGCAATTCTTCAAGATGTCAATCCACTGACCTTTTTGATAAAGAACCATTTCGCTGACACAGTATGGTGTATAGCGGCGTACTTGATGGCAATCGAGCTGAAGGCTCAACGGTGCCCAACTTTTTATAGCATTCTTTTATGGGTGCTGCCAGTGGCGAGTGAATTGCTTCAGGGTATGGGAATGGTCGGTGGTACTTTCGATTTGATAGATCTTTTTATATATATGTTTTTAGCATTTATTTTTTTACTAACAACCCAACCTATGAAAAAATTTCAATTACACCTTATCGGTATCGCGGCCATTACCATTGGCATAATCGGTCTGGTAGGCAGCAAGGCTTCAAAACCTGCTCCCTACATACCCATTGAGTATACGGAAGCCACTTTTGTGCTACAGCCAAAACAAGATGACATTTTTACAAAAGCCTCATTGGCAAAAACGTTGAACGACTCAGACAATATATCAATGGTATTGAGGGTTCCGGCCTCTGAGGAAGATAAGATAACCGAGGCCCAAAAACTTATCAACAATACCATTTACAGTACCATTGAAAAAGAATTTGCAAAGGCCAACTATATTGTTCGCGATAGGGCCATGTTCGCCAAAGTATTGGAAGATGAAAATGTTTCTGCCGATTATGCAAAAATACATAGCAGTACCAAAACGGATCTAATCCTCGAACTGGTCAGCTATGGAGACATTAAATACAATACCAATAAGTTCAGAGATGAAACCGGTACTGAACAAACTGCCAATGTGAACTTTGCATTTACCGGTACCTCTGCCGAGTTCAAACTGGTAAGTGTTAAAGATAATGATTTGGTGGGCTCTTATACCTTCTATTACACACCATGTACAGATGGCTGTACTTATAAGATCAATGCCTCAAAGACCTCCAATAAGTTATATGCAATCGATACCGATAAAGGTTCGCCATACGAATATGTGGCCCCAGATGTATTGGAGAATTTTTTCAAAGAATGTTCGGTGAGGCTTATAACAGAATTGGCGGCCACTAAATAGCCTCATATTTCAAATGAATTGCCCCTGTTTTTTACATTATTGGTTTTTGGGGCGTAATCAAAAAAGTGTAGACCTTTTTAATGGTAAAAACCTAAAAGGTGGCGTTGCGATGTCTCCTTAAGATAATTCTTTACCAGACGCATCAAATCCATTTATAGTGCAAAACGGCATGCTGGTGGGTCTGGGTGAACCCAATGGACTCCATATGGAATGTTTCGACAATCCCTAAAAGTTCAGTTAGAAAACACCGATGCAGGATACTTTTGCTGCATTGTGTTCACATACCATTTTTTGGCTCTTGTACATTTCACTACACTGATTGTCCAATTCATGACATTACTTTTTTTAATGACCCAAATACTGAACATATTTGCGGCATCATCAATCAAAAAACGAACAATCAATCATCAACCTGCCTGCTAACCAATTTTTAGCAGGCAGTTTTTAAAAACGTACAGACATGTATCAATTGACAAAATTTCTTGCCTCACTGATCCTGAAAATTTTAATGCTGCTTTTTCTTGTTGTTTCGAATACCGCTGAAGCACAACGAAGAAGTACATCTGTCAATGTAAGTGACAATGGCAAGACCACCATCTCTATCAAAAATGGCCTTGGCAATAACTTTCATATAGAATACAAAGGAGACATCACATTATCTGATGACGATACCGATGTAATAGGTATTTCAAATGGCGGTTATATGGAAATCAAAAGATCCGCTTTCGGCAGCAAGAGAAAAATTTTAATAGAATCGGATGGTTCGGGGAATCTTATCAAGAAATATTATGTCGGAGGTTCACAACGGAGTTTTGATGCCGAAGGGCGCAAATGGTTGTCGGAAATTCTTCTGGAAGTGGTAAGGACCACGACTTTGGGGGCTGAAAAAAGAGTTGACCGCATGTATCGAAAAGGCGGGTCATATGCCGTATTGAATGAGGTTGACAAGATTGAAAGTAGCCATGTAAAGTCTAGATATATAAAACTGTTACTTGAAAAAAACCCAAAGAGCGCTGATTTGATTTCAATATTGAAAGCTGTGGGCCAGATTGACTCGGATCACCATAAGGCCGATATCTTGAAGCGATATACCAATACTTTTTTGACCACCGAGGAAGCTACTAGCGCTTACATTACAACGACCGGCAATATAGACTCAGATCACCACAAAGCGGATGTGCTGAAGAAGTCAATTCGTGATGGCAGGATTACCGACACCCAAATGAAAGTTCTTTTTGTTATTGCCGAAGACATCAATTCAGATCATCATAAGGCCAGTGTGCTTCTAGAGGCCATGCGCAATCGTCAACTTACCCCAAACAACGTTAAACTGCTGGTCAATACCTCAAAAAATATTGATTCAGATCATCATAAAGCAACGGTATTGCGTGAAGCCTTGAAAACTGAAAACCTATCACAAAGTGCGTATCATACGTTGTTGAATTCGGTTGAAAACATGAGTTCTGACCACCACATCGCCTCAATTTTTGGGGAAATGGCCAAAAATGAGCTCAATGATGAGGCTTTGGGGCATTTGTTGGAACTTGTGGAAGAAAACATGGACTCAGATAACCATCGGGCCAACGTGCTCAAAAAAGTGGTGTACCACCAAAAATTGAAATCCAATTCTTTGGACGAATTTCTTGAGGCATTGACAGAAATCGATTCTGACCACCATAAGGCAGAAGTTTTTAAGACCCTTGCCAAGAAGAAGTTTACAGAAGAACAGCTGACCGTGATTTTAAAGGCAACACATGCCATAGACTCTGACCATCACAAGGCAGAATCGTTGCTCCGATTTTCATCTACTGTCAATGAAAGTTCAAGTGCCGTTAAAGAGGCATACCGGTCTGCCTGTATGGATATAGACTCTGACTCTCATTTGGGCAGGGCGATCAAAGCAGTGAATTAACCAGCCATTTTTTCAAAGCACCGGGATACTCAATTTTTAATGAGTATTTTGGTGTTATGGAATGGCCACACCTATACCGACCAAGCATGTGGAAACATCTTGCGATTGCTGCCGTAGGATTTCTTCTAGGCATTTCACTTCATGGTTTTTTGAGTTTCAATGCCGACGAGGTACTCTTGGAACACTACTTGAGTGGGGTTTTGGGTATTTTGGTCGGGTACGCCATTTTCTACAGCAATTCATTTTTAAACCGTCTCTGGCCTTGGCGAAAACAGCCTGGCCTTCGTCTTTTTGTCGGACTGATTTTCAATTTGCTCCTTTCCTTTTTTCTGGTCTTTCTTTCCATTTGGCTCTATATGGTTATCGTGAAATCACCGATGGGAATATTCGATTTTCAAAAACTATTGATCAAGATCGGCATTCTGCTCTTTTGCGTTTCATTGGCTTACAACATTTTCTATTTTGCTTTTTACTCGTATAACCATTATGCCGCTGGACAACTGATGGAGTTGAAATTAGAACGGAGACAGGCAGAGCTACAGTTGACAACCTTGAAATCCCAACTAAGTCCGCATTTTCTTTTCAACAGCATTAATTCGCTCTCTTCGCTATTTCAAAAAGACGTTGTCAAGGCCGAGTTGTTTATCAGGGCATTGGCCAAGTCATATGATTACGTTTTGAAAAACCATCGCGCAAGCTTGGTGACGGTAGGTGAAGAGCTTCAATTTGTTGAAGCCTATGCCCAACTTATGAAAACGCGTTTTGCGGAAGGATTTGAGCTGCAGGTCAGCTTATCGGAAAATGTTCGTAAAAGCAAGATTCCTCCTTTGACCCTCCAAATTTTGGTAGAGAACGCGCTCAAGCACAATGTCATGGACAGTAATCATTTGTTGTCTGTAAAAATCGATGCCGATAAAAACCACATTCAGGTGAAGAACAACAAGACCAGGCCCAAACAACAGCTTCGGTCGACCAAGATAGGATTAAAGAACATTGCCTCTCGATACCAACTATTGAACAAAAATGGAATCGAGGTTTTTGATACAGCACATTTTATGGTCAAGCTGCCAATTCTGATATGATAAGGTTATTTATACACCATCCTCTATTTCGCTTGTTAAGTCCTCTTTTTAGTGGAACCTTGGTCTATCTATTGATTTTATTGATCAACAACAATATTGAACAGCTCAAGGAAACCTTTTTGGGGCAAGAACTGTATGTCTGTATCGGTCTCGCATATTTGATACAAGAGCTGGTCAGGCTATCCCTCTTGCTTTTTAAAAAGATGAATGCGGTCATATCATTCTTGTTCAGGGTGGCCATTCAAATTTTGGTTTCGGTCGGGGCGACCATATTTTTGGTTTCGACGGCAATGTTTCTGTATTTCAAGCTTGTACTGCTGTACACCCCCAATCTTAGGGAACTTTACGTTTTCAACATTCTCTTTTCGTGTATAGCCTTGGTGTATGTGGTACTTTACTTCGGTCATTATTTTCTCTATCGCATCAATACCGAAAAACTTAAAAAGGAAGTCGATGCCAAAAATCAGATCGAAGAAGATTTCGTAAGGTTCAAAAAGGGAATTAATCCTGACCTGCTTTTCGAAAGCCTAGAAGCGATGCTGGTGTTGATGAAGAAAGAACCCGATAGGGCCGAGCAGCTTTCCGATCATTTTTCCACGGTATATCGATATATCTTATCAAGGGGCAATATAGAGTTGGTGCCTTTGACCGATGAACTCAAGGTTTTAGATGAATTGGTGGCCCTTCTCAACCACTTGCCCTATCGAAGAATAGTCTTGAAGAAAACAGTTTCACCCGAGAATTGGCTGGTGCCGACAAGTTTTTTGACCTTGACCGAGCACATTGTCAGAAGCAATATCCCCTCTGAAAACAAACAACTAGAACTGGTCATAACGGAAGATGAAAAAAATATTCTACTGAAATATCGACCAGAAGAGCGTTTGCAGATGATTCCATCCAAAGAACATTTTACCGATATTGAGAGAAGCTATTCATTTTACACTGATTCCAAAGTAAGATTTCATCATGTCGACCAAATAAAAACCATCGCACTGCCAAAACTGAACTACCATGAAAGTAGTCATCATTGAAGACGAGCCCCTGGCCGCTGAAAAACTTCAACGTTATCTTCAAAAGTTCAATGAAGAGATAGAGGTTCTTTGTACCCTTGACTCATTGAAATCAGCTATTCCATGGATAGCAAAGAACAAAAACGAAGTCGATTTGTTTTTTATGGATGTACAGCTCAGCGATGGGTTGAGCTTTGAAATCTTTTCCAATGAAGAAATCGATAAACCGGTGATTTTCACGACAGCTTTTGATGAATTTGCTGTTGATGCCTTTAAAGTGAACAGCATTGACTATCTCTTGAAACCGATCACCTTTACTGACCTTTCAAAGGCTTTAAAAAAGTTAAAAAGGCTACAACAACAGTTTTCGAGACCCCAAAAGTTTGCCGCTGCGATTGAAAAGCTATCAAACAAGTCGTACAAAGACCGTTTTTTGGTCAGTATTGGCAATCATATCCGTTCCATACCGGTAAATGATATCAGCGCCTTTCAAGCAGAGGGCAGAGATGTCTCACTGTTCACTTTGGAAGGAAAAGAATATCTCATCGAATACAAGCTTGAGGCCCTAAAAGAGTTGTTGGATCCAAAACAATTTTTTCGTGTAAACAGAAGTTTTATCGTTGCCCTAAATACCATCAATGATGTAACCGTGTATTCGAATCGTAGGCTGAAACTCATTTTAAAACACAGAATGGATGGGGAAATTATAGTCAGCCGTGAAAAAGTGGGCGATTTTAAAAAATGGTTTGCTGGCAGTTGATTATTTCAAAACCGATGTCCAAAAATACTTTATTGTGAGATATACAGGTATGGTCTATGACGGGCATGGCGAACATGCCATGGCAATTCCCGGAAGGTTTGTCAAAGGCCCGGGTTATGTTGAAAAGAAAAAAGATAAACCGTAACTTTAATCCAAGAACCAATACGCCCCAAAAATGTATGTTTTCAAGTTTTTTTGCAGTAAGATATTGATTACTGCAACCCCATTTTTTTTAGCGACATTGATATTTGCCCAAAATGAATTTCATGGAACCTTCATTGAACAAAATGGGGCGGCTACATTGAAATTGAAGCCCA
>JANQOD010000127.1 GCA_028289745.1 Allomuricauda sp.
AATATGATTTTTCAATGATAATATTGTAATTGGAGACCAATTCTTCTTCTGAAGCTGAACGTGCCAACCAGTAGGCCAACAGCATATAAATCACAAAACTTACCCCAATGGCCCATAAGGTTCCCTGTGGAATGCTCTTTTTTGGGTTTTTAAGCTCACCTGACATATTGGCCCCCGCCATGATACCCGTTGCCGCCGGAAAAAAAACGGCGAACACTATCCAGAAACCGCTACCGCTAAAGTTGTTCTCGACAGACCCCTTAAAAGTGCCCCATCTGAGAGCTTCTTCAGCGGGAAGGCCCATAGAGCCGTGATAAGCCGCCATGACTATTGAAATCAGCGATAACACAATTATCGCCATGATGATATACTGTGTTTTGATGGCCAAATCGGCACTGATATAGGCAATGGCGAACAATAGGGCAAAAGCGATCAAATCGACCAGAAAAGGATCATGGCCCGGAAAAATGCCCAACCAGCCCTCACGAAAACCAAAAATATACATGGTCACTGCCAGCCCTTGTGATATATAACGGGGTATTCCGAGACTACCACCTACCTCAAGGCCCAAAGCCTGCGAGATAATGGCATATGCACCCCCTGCCCCTATTCTTATGTTCGTGGTGATTGCCGACATTGAAAGGGCCGTGCACAACGTGATCAAAAAAGAAATGATAATGATGATCCAAGCACCCAACAATCCGGCATTGCCAACCACCCAGCCCATTCGCAAATACATGATCACCCCAAGAATGGTCAACAGGGTCGGGGTGAAAACACCACCGAAAGTTCCAAATTTTTTGAGTTTCGATTCTTGGGCTTGCATGGTTGTTTCAAAATGGCTGGTACAATATAATTGATCTGTATCATTTCACCAGCAGGCATATGCCATGGTCTTACGGCAAAATGCTACATTTTTGGAAAAATATCGATAGCCTTGCTATTTAGAAGGAATAATTCAACATTTTTTTCAAAAGGTCATATAACTCTGGATATGAATTTTCAAATTGTTCAGGAGTTTCTAAAAAGTTCTCAGTGGCAACGGCAAAAAACTCTATCAGACTTGTGAGGCCGTATACCCTAAAATAACCTGACCTATAATATTGCTCTTGAAAAGATTGATTTTCGAAGAGTTCTTTTACTTTCTTCAGCCCAAATTGAAATCTTCTTGCTTCCCAACTGTTCTTTGCTAAAGTTTCAATACAAAGAGCATGGGCAAATTCATGTATCGCCAAATTGATGTTGTCCCCATCGTTTTCAAAGCCGTCTCTTAGGCTTTCTTCAGAAAAGACCAAAGTCTTCAGACCCACATTGAATTCGCCAACATGGTGTTTTTTGTTCAGTATCGAATAATAGTCGGAAGGATATACAATGACCCTATGAACCGCCCTTATAAATTTATAATTCTTCATGCCCAGGGTCAAGAGCATGCCTGAGGCACTTATTAAAAGTTCTACTTCGTTTTTATTGCTTACTTGACCTTTATAAACGAATGGCTTTTTTGACTTGAACCAAGCCGTGCGGATAAAAAGCTTTTCTTTTTCAGACTTGGGCAATTTTTGTATCTGGGGGATATTTTGCTGTAAAAAGCCGATATCTCGATTGGTCAACTTTTGCCGCCTTGCAAAAGGGTTCAGCTCATATAAGCCAATCGCATAGTAAATGATATATAATGAATAACCAATAATAAATAAGATGCATACAAAAGCGAATATGTCAATTATGGTAATGGACAAAACTACATTCGATCTGGCACCTCTATTCCCAATAGTTTGAACGCCGATTGAATCACCTCTCCAACTTTTTTGGAAAGTAGCACCCTAAAGCTTCTTTTCTCCTCATCTGTTTCGCCAAGTATGGAGACCTGTTGGTAGAACGAATTGAACTCCTTGACCAAATCATAGGTATAGTTGGCAATCAGCGCAGGACTGTAACTATCGGCCGCTTCCTGAATTTTTTCCGGGAAAAGTTGAATATGCTTGAGTAGCTCTTTCTCTTTTTCGTGAAGCGTCAATGTGAGGTCGAGCACGGTCGAGACCCCTATATGCTCTGCCTTTCGTAAAATCGATTGGATCCGCGCATAGGTATATTGAATGAACGGCCCCGTGTTGCCCTGAAAATCAACCGATTCTTCGGGGTTGAAAAGTATCCGTTTTTTGGGATCTACCTTGAGAATATAGTATTTCAATGCCCCAAGCCCTATGATATGGTACAGCCCTTTCTTTTCATCTTCTGAATAGTCCTCCAATTTGCCCAATTCTTCAGAGATTTCCTCGGCGGTCTGTTCCATATTGGTTATCAGATCATCGGCATCGACCACCGTACCCTCACGACTTTTCATCTTGCCCGAGGGCAAATCGACCATACCGTAGCTTAAATGGTACAGCTTTTCGGCCCATGAATAACCGAGTTTCTTTAAAATGATGAACAGTACCTTGAAATGGTAATCTTGCTCATTGCCCACGGTATAGACCATACCGTTGATGTCAGGAAAATCCTTGACCCGCTGAATGGCCGTACCGATATCTTGGGTCATATACACGGCCGTACCATCTGCACGAAGTACAATCTTTTCGTCAAGGCCCTCATCGGTGAGATCGATCCATACACTACCGTCATTTTTTTTGAAGAAAACCCCTTTTTCGAGACCGTCATTGACCACTTCACGGCCCAAAAGATAGGTATTGCTCTCGTAATATAGCTTATCGAAGTCAACCCCTAGATTTCGATAGGTCTCATTGAAACCCTGATAGACCCAACCGTTCATTGTTGCCCAAAGGGCCACGGTTTCTTCATCGCCTGCTTCCCATTTTCTGAGCATTTCTTGAGCTTCAAGTAAAATAGGGGCTTCTTTTTCGGCCACTTCCTTGTCTTTGCCATACGAAATCAAACCAGCTACCTCTTCCTTATAGGTTTTGTCATAGGCCACATAATATTTCCCGACCAAATGGTCTCCCTTTAATCCAGAAGATTCAGGAGTTTCACCACCGCCAAACTTTCGCCAGGCCAACATGCTCTTACAGATATGGATGCCCCGATCATTGATGATCTGTGTTTTGTAGACCTTATGCCCGGCCGCTTTTAAAATCTTTGAGACCGAATAGCCCAACAAAATATTGCGAATATGACCCAAGTGCAAGGGTTTATTTGTGTTCGGCGATGAATACTCGACGATCATGGCATCTTTCGAATTGGGATCGGCATGGCCAAAGTCGGTCACATTCCGTATGGTATTGAAGAACTCAAGGTAATGGGCATCACTTATGACCAGGTTCAAAAAACCCTTGACCACATTGAACTTGGATACCTCAGCGACATTTTCTTGAAGATAATGGCCGATACGGGTGCCTATTTCCACAGGGTTGCCCTTAATGGTACGAAGCATGGGAAAAACCACTATCGTAATATCGCCCTCAAAATCTTTACGGGTGGGTTGAAACTCTACCGAAGGCAGTGCTACCCCATAAAGTTCGTTTACCGTTTCTTTGACCTTTGCCCCTAAAACCTCTTTGATATCCATCAACGTCTGATTCAGCCAGCAAAACTACGTTTTTTTGCCCTTTTATGATAGGATTAAGAAAGAGCTTTGGTGATTTCACTACCTTTATTTCATGCTTCTGAATGTTTCGTATTCCGATAAAAAAATTACCCAGAAAATCGATGATGCCGTCGGCAAGCCCTTTACCTTGAAAGAGCGCATAAAAATGGGGGGCATCGGTTCACCGAAACTTGAAATAACAGGGGCCAGTATCGAAATACGCAATCTTTTGATCTTGGACAACAACCGGGATTGTTGCAATATCGAGATGCGCCCCAAAGGCATTATAGTCGGCTTTCGCTCATTGTTGGAATCATACGCCCTGGTCATTCCCTACTACAAATTGAGCCTTTACAAGGGCGATTTTGCCATTTATTCCATCTACAAAGACCATCACTTTATCAAGGTACGTTCAGATACCAAGGCCATTCAGAAATTCTTTAAAAAGCTGTTGGGCCATAAGGCCGACAACGCCCCCACTTCCATCGAAGATCTATGAAGATTCTGCTGACAGGTGCCA
>JANQOD010000133.1 GCA_028289745.1 Allomuricauda sp.
TATTCTCTTGCGAACGCACACCTCTTCGGTACAGGTACGCTATATGGAAAAGCACAAACCCCCCATTCGCACCATTTCACCGGGCCGTGTTTATCGCAATGAGGCCATTTCGGCACGTTCGCACTGCTTTTTTCATCAGGTAGAAGGTCTCTATGTTGACAAAAACGTTTCATTCGCCGATTTAAAACAGACGTTACAATATTTTACCACTGAAATGTTCGGCAAGTCAAAGATTCGATTGCGGCCTTCTTACTTTCCATTTACAGAACCCAGTGCCGAAGTCGATGTTTACTGGGGGCTGGAAACCGAGACCGATCACCGTATGACCAAAGGTACCGGTTGGCTTGAAATCATGGGCTGTGGCATGGTAGACCCCAATGTATTACAGAATTGCGGTATCGATCCAGAGGTATATTCAGGTTTTGCCTTTGGCATGGGCATCGACCGAATCGCCTTGTTGTTGCACCAAATACCTGACATACGCTTGCTGAGCGAGAACGATGTGAGGTTTTTAGAGCAGTTTAAATCTTCTATTTAGACTTATCTCAAAGGATATCCTTTAGCGGCCCACCAAGGCCTTACCTCAATGGCCAAACGGCCCACCTTTACAGCGGGATCCATATTCGCAAGGCTATCGGCCATTTTTAAGGTGGGCACATTGTAAATCGTGATTCCCCGCACCTCGCCTTCGTCACCAAAAGGGCCAGAAATGTCGGCATAGCCCTGATCGTACATTTGTTTCAAATGCGCCAAATGAAGCGTTTGAAGACTATCGGCCTCTTCTTTTGACTGCGACCGAATAGGCCCGCTCTTTAAAAAGGCCACAAAATATTGCTGCATCAAAATAGTGTCTCTGGTCTCTTCGTCAACAAAATCAACAACCTGATAACCCGCTGAGGTAAGTTTGTGCTTTATTTCCATTATGCTTTTTTCGGCTTTGGCAGAAGCCACTTCGATGGGTTGTTCGGTGGGGGTTTCCATTTGCTTGCAAGAAACCGTCAACAGTAAGGCCAATGCAACCACATATTTTATTCTTTCCATTGCGTATACGGATTTTTTGTCAATTGTGAATTGTAATATTTTATGTTTCCCGTAACTTCTTCACCCAGCCAATAGGGTTTTTCAAAGACCTCGTCTTCATGGAAAAGCTCAATCTCGGCGATAACGAGCCCTTTGTTCTCTCCCAAAAACTCATCTACTTCGAAAACATGCTTTCCAAAGGGTATTGTGAACCTGTTTTTTTCCAAAATTGGCCCCTCGCACAAATCGATAAGATTGGTCGCTTCGCTCAATGAGATCTCGATCTCCCATTCAAAACGACTGGTACCCGAATCGTTACCGGCTCCCTTTATGGTCAAGAATCCTTTGCCATCAGCAATTCGTACCCTTACCGTTCTATGGGGATGGGTGTTTAAAAATCCCTGCACCATTCGGGTCTGCGTTTCAGCTCCATTTTTGAAAGCGTCTGTGGTCACCAAAAATTTACGTTCAATTTCGATCATGTTCCGTCCCTTCTGTTTTTGGTGATCATCTCGGTCTTTTACCTGCTACTGACCGGTAACTTCATCTCTGTTTTTAAATAAGGGTACCACGAGCATATAGACAAAACAGAGAGCCAATACCAATAAGCTTCCCGTTACCCCACTACTTGAACTTAAGGCGCCCATTATCGGAGGAATTACTGCCCCACCCACTATGGCCATTACCAATAAACCTGATATCTCGTTGGCTCGTGTGGGCATTCCATTTATAGCGATTGAAAACACAAGTGGAAAAAGGTTTCCCGCTCCCAAACCAACTATGAAAATACCGGTTTGGGCCATAAGCCCAGAAGTAGAGAACCAGATCAGCAAAATACCTGCCAAGGCCAAAACAGTGGTGGTCACCAAGAAAAATACGGGTTTTAAGAATTGCAATAGAATGGCCCCAACAAACCTACTGATCATGAGGGCGGTAAAATATATGCTGATGCCATAGGAAGCCTTTTCCAAAGAGAATCCATGAAGTTTCATCAAAAATCCTTGAATGTTCGAGTTCATGCCCACATCGGCCCCGACAATAAGAAATATCGCAATGACCATGGCCAGAACAAATTTGTTGGTCAACAACTGCATGCACGACCTGAACGAAGCAGGTGTCTCAGATTTGATGTTTTCTTCTATGCTTGTGGTCGAAAGCCAAAGTGCAGAGACCAATGTGACGAGGGCATATACGATGAAGACCCATTTCCAGTCTCCATAGGTAATGGCGGCATATGTGGCCAATATGGGGCCCAATAGCGATGTAATGGCTTTTACGAACTGGGCGAGGCTCAGGGAACTGGAAAGCTTTTTTTTGGAAACGACTTCCTGTAACAACGGATTGGCAGCTACCTGTATAATGGTATTGCCGATGCCTATACCAATGAAGGCCACTAAAGCCGAGGCAAACGAATAATAGACAAAAGGAATGAGCAACCCCACCAAAGTGATTACAAGACCAATGTTCATCATACGTTTTTTCCCTATTTTATCTTGAAGTACCCCGACAGGGATCGAGAACACAAAGAACCAGATGAACACCATAAAAGGGAGAAACTGTGCCATGGTATCTGAAAGTTCAAAGTCTTTCTGGACATAGCCGGTGGAAACCCCTACTATGTCTACGAACCCCATAACGATAAATGTCAGGAATACGGGCAATATTTTACTAAGGTTGATTTTTTTTGAAGTCATTTACAATAGTTTAAAGGTTGGGCAAATCGTCTTTTACCAAATTCCAAAATGTAGGGTCAAAAAGCTTTGCGCTGCCAATGATGGCAGCATCTTCCATTAATGAAGAGATCTCAAACCCGATCGTTACATCTGCCTTTTGCAGTTCACTCTCAAGAGTTGGTAGAAACAGGTCGCTGGCCTTGGAAACATTTCCGCCCATGACTAGAATTTGGGGTTGAAATTTTTTGAGAAATGGCATCATGAAATCGGCCATATTTTTGCCAAATTCCTCAAAGAGTTGCCTTGAATGAACGGTATTTGCCTCCGCTATTTCTTTGACCCCTGAAACTTTCTTTGAAGAGATTTCTTGATAGCGTGCAACGCACCAACGGGTTGAAAAATAATCATCGGCTATGCTTGATTTGTATGGCTTGTCCCAAAGGCAGCCACTTTCGGGAACTTCAGGATGATTTACCAGAGGCACACCATCCTTTATAAATGCCGAACCAAAGCCCGTGCCCAAGGTAACGACAACAACTCTATCATGGTTCTTCGCCTTGCCCTGTGTGGCCACGCCCACCCCAAACGAAGTGGCATCA
This sequence comes from Allomuricauda sp., assembly GCA_028289745.1. GTDB lineage: Bacteria > Bacteroidota > Bacteroidia > Flavobacteriales > Flavobacteriaceae > Flagellimonas_A. The sequence goes on from JANQOD010000133.1 coordinate 3,293, forward strand.
TTGAGAAACCTCAACGTAACATTTTCACTATCTATATATTGGGGCAATTCATCTGGTATGGAAACCTTGTACAAACTTTCGTACTTATCATTTCCTCCCTCGAACATGGCTACCCCGGTCTTATAATGAAAAGGTCCTGGAATGGCAAATCCAACATTTGCCATGTCGACAATGTTTGCCGCTTCAATGGTCTTGTTGATGGCCATGCTCCAATTTTTAAAGATAATTTCTTTTGATGCCTTATTGTCGATCTTGACCGAATGGGTGGTTCTGGGGAGAATCTCATTAGACCGTAAGTTCACGGCGGCACTTGTAATATGACTACCTCCTATATCTACACCAATTGTTATTTGATCATTCATTGTATATCTATCTATAGTTCTCTTTTGATTTCGATATCGTATGTAAAGTAATCGGTATGGTAATATACAATATTGTATTCAACCGGCCTGTCACCGGCATCACATACCAAGCGCTCTCGCTTCAATATTGGCATACCGAGGGCCACATCAAGTGCGGTGGCCAAATTTTTATCGGCCCTGATCGCACTTATTTTTTCTTTGGAAGTAGCCACTAGGGTATCATGTTGGTCTTCAAGTAATTCATACAATGGAACAGTGAAATCTTCGTGCCCTGTAATGCCGACCCGAGGATGAAAATACGATACCGAATACAGATATTTCGCTTTTTTCGACCCTCTTATCTTTTCCAATTTCCACAACTTCTTGGGTTTAGAAATGCCAAGTGCATCGTATACCTGATCCATGGCATTTACATGGGAAACATCGATGGCATAGTTGACCACCTCAATACCCTGTTTGCGCATCTCTTTGGTAAAACTGATCCAATTATCAAGCCTCGTCGTTATCTTTTTATTGACGACTTTGGTACCAACCCCTTTTTTTCGTTCCACCAGCTGTTCGTTGACCAGGGTATTGACGGCCTGCCTGACCGTATTTCTTGAAACCCCCAGTTTTTTTGCTAGGGTCACTTCATTGGGCAAAAAGCTATTGCCGTTACGGTATTGTTCTTGAACGATCAAAGTTCGCAGATACCCTTCTATTTGTGCATGAAAGGGTATTGGGCTTTTTTGGTCCAGTTTAAAGTCCATCTTTACTTGTTTTGGGCCTTGGCCCATTCTTCCATT
>JANQOD010000139.1 GCA_028289745.1 Allomuricauda sp.
CTCGTAATTCAAGGTAGAAAGGCTATGATCGGTCTAAAATAGCCTTATTGATCTTCTTCACCAAACTTGGTCCTTCATAGACAAACCCAGTGTAGAGCTGCACCAGATCGGCACCTGCCTCAAGTTTTTCGAGGGCATCTTCTGCAGAATGTATCCCTCCCACCCCGATAATGGGAAAGGCCTTATTGCTCTTTTCTGCCAAAAAACGAATGACTCCGGTACTTCTTTTGGCCAATGGCCTGCCGCTCAACCCTCCTTTTTCCTCTGCCAAGGTCAAATGCGATTTCAGCCCTTTTCGGTCGATGGTCGTATTAGTGGCGATCACACCATCTATTTTGGTCGCCTTCAAGATGTAAATGATGTCCATTAATTGTTCATCTGAAAGGTCTGGAGCTATTTTTAGCAGAATCGGTTTTTCAAGCGTTCCAAACTTCGCCGCATACTTTTTGTTCTCACGCTTCATTTGGTTCAGCAACTGCATCAAGGGTTCTTTTTCTTGCAATTCACGCAAGCCAGGTGTATTCGGTGAGCTGACGTTGACCACAAAATAATCGACGTGTTCGAATAGGGCATCGAAGCAGATAAGATAATCTTTTGCCGCTTTTTTGTTCGGGGTCACCTTATTCTTGCCAATATTGCCCCCTATGAGCACCCGGTGTTTCTTTTTTAAACGCTCGATGGCATCGAACACACCCCCATTGTTGAACCCCATTCGATTGATGATCGCCTTATCATCTTTGAGCCGAAACAGTCTTTTCTTCGGATTGCCCGGCTGCGGCTTAGGGGTCAACGTGCCGATTTCAACAAACCCAAAACCAAAGTCGGATAGCTCGTTATAGAGCTTGGCATCTTTATCAAAACCAGCGGCCAGCCCCACTGGATTCTTGAACTGCAGACCGAATACCTCTCTTTGAAGCTTTGGGTCGTCAACACAATAGATTTTTCTGAAAAGATTGGAAAAACCAATTTTTGATAACATCCGAATGGTAAAAAAGGAAAAATGGTGGGCAGATTCGGCATCCAGCAAAAAAAGAAGTGGACGCACCAAGAATTTATACATTCAGAAAAATTTTCAGCAAAAATATAAACTCTGACAACCAATAGGTAGCATATTGCCTAATTTTCGTTAACCTGTCGATTGACAAAAATGGGGGTGCGAATTACTTCTTCACAAAGTTTCATGTACAATTTGTACTGCCTGTCGTCAAACAGAGAAAGCATTCGCTGATCGATCATTCGCATGTTGTGTTGCATGCTATCCATCAAATGCTTGTACTCGTAAGACATTTTGGCCAAATCTTCGGGCGGGCTCTGGGCGTGTCTGCCAAGTAACCGTTTCGCCTGCTCCTCTAAAAGACTGTTACGGTATTGAAGCTCGGCGCCCCAGTTTTTCATTTTCTCCATTTGGGTTTCGGTCAACTTAAAAACCTCGATGATTTTGTCATCACTACCACTTCCGACACCCAGAAAGCAATCTTCTTGTGCCATCAGGGAAAACGTCAATACGAAAAATGGGGCAAGCAGTACTTTTTTAATCATGCCATCTACAATTAAAAACTTAAGGTAAGGGTTTGAAGTTGATTTTTATAAAATTTCCGTTTGAATAAACCCTATTTTTGGTCAAATACATCGCTATGGACAAATTGTTGCCCAGATTTTTGGATTTTGTAGCCATTGATACCCAGAGTGATCCAAAATCAGAGACCACGCCCAGCACCGAGAAACAGTGGAATTTGGCCAAAAAACTGGTGCTGGAGCTCCACCAGATCGGTATGCAGGAAGTATCGATAGACGAGCGGGCCTATATCATGGCCACGCTGCCCTCCAATACAGAAAAAAAGGTGCCCACCATTGGTTTTATTTCCCATTTTGACACCTCGCCCGACTTTTCTGGAAAAAACGTGAGACCACAGCTTATCGAAAACTATGATGGAGGCGATATCGTGCTGAACAAGAAAAAAAACGTGGTGCTATCGCCTGATTATTTTGAAGACCTGTTGCAATACGAGGGCCAGACCCTAATCACCACTGATGGCACTACCCTGCTGGGGGCCGATGACAAGGCGGGGGTTGCAGAAATCATCACCGCCATGGAATATCTGGTGCAACACCCAGAAATCGAACATGGCAAAATTAGAATTGCCTTTACACCCGATGAGGAAATCGGCAGGGGGGGCCACCATTTTGATGTTGAAAAGTTTGGTGCCAAATGGGCCTACACCATCGATGGAAGCCAAATAGGTGAGCTTGAATATGAAAACTTCAATGCAGCCAAGGCCACCATAACCTTTTCGGGCAAAAGTGTGCACCCAGGCTATGCGAAAGATAAAATGATCAATGCCATCTTATTGGCAAATGAGTTTTTGAGCCTACTTCCAAAAAACGAGGTGCCAGAGCGAACTACCGCCCGGCAAGGCTTCTTTCATGTTCATGACATTAACGGTCACATCGAAAAGGCGACACTTGACCTCATCATAAGAGACCATGACCTAGAGCAGTTCGAGGCCAGAAAACTACTGCTCAAGGAAATACGGGATAAGATCAACGCGAAGCATGAAAATACCGTATCTGTAGAAGTAACCGATCAGTACCAAAATATGAAAGAGAAAATAGCGCCCGTCTTCCATATTGTTGAGCTGGCCAAAGAAGCCATGTTGCAAGTGGGTATTGAGCCCATCATAAAGCCGATACGAGGTGGAACCGATGGTTCACAGCTCAGTTTTATGGGCCTGCCATGCCCCAATATTTTCGCAGGGGGGCATAATTTTCATGGAAAGTATGAATATGTTCCTTTAGAAAGTATGCAGAAAACGGTTGAAGTAATCGTCAAAATTTGCGAACTTACTGCAGAACGGTTCAAAGGATAGAAAGGAAAATGGAAAAATCTGAAAAAATCGAAGCGTACTATGAAAAAGAGCATTCCTTTAAAAGGGGAATAAACCTTTTGCGCGAACTCGCCCTAAAGACCGAAGCCGAAGAAACCTACAAATGGAGTCTGCCAGTGTATACCATCAATGGAAAAAATGTCTTCGGCATCTGCCGGTTCAAAGACTTTTTTGGTGTTTGGTTCTTCAATGGGGCCTTTTTGAACGACTCGAAAAAAGTACTGAGAAATGCCCAAGAGGGCAAGACCAAAGCCATGCGTCACTGGAATTTCACGGCTGTGGAAAACATTGACAAAAAAGGGGTGCTGGCCTATATGAATGAAGCCATTTTGAATCAAAAAGCGGGAAAAATACTAAGCTCCTCAAAAAGCAAATCGACCAAGAAAACCGAAATACCGACACCCTTGAAAACGGCTTTTAGCAAAAATTCTGATTT
>JANQOD010000147.1 GCA_028289745.1 Allomuricauda sp.
ACATTGAAGTACTTGCCCATGGTGATGGCAATGGCACAGTTGCTAAAATTGTATTCCCCGATCAATTGTGTTTCAATTTGCAGCCCTTCAAATTCGATGACCACAAAGGGATCCGTTTTTACTGGTCGTATTTGGTAAAAGTCATGATTGTGGGTGCTGAATCCGATTTTTTTGATGTATGGCCCGAGTTTTTCCCTTTGAATGGGATCGTCTGCGTTCATGAAAACATATCGGTCGTTGGCCATTAGGTAATCGTAAAGCTCGCTTTTTCCTTTTATGACCCCCTGTACCCCTCCAAAACCTTCAAGATGCGCCTTACCGAAATTTGTGATATAGCCATAGTCAGGCTGTGAGATACCAGAAAGAAATGCAATTTCTCCCTGATGGTTGGCCCCCATTTCAATAATGGCTATTTCTGTATCCTCTTTGATGGTCAATAGGGTAAGGGGCACCCCGATATGGTTGTTCAGGTTTCCTGAAGTTGCAATAGTGCGATATTTTTTGTCGAGCACTGCATGAATCAGCTCTTTTGTGGTGGTTTTGCCATTGCTTCCGGTCAATGAGATGATTTTGGCATTGCAATGGTTTCGATGGTAAATGGCAAGCTTTTGTAGGGTTTCCAATACATTTTCAACCAAAATGGTCTTTCCCTCTTCATGAAACCCTTGTTCATCGATAATGGCATGTTTGGCTCCTTTTTCAAGCGCTTCGGCCGCAAATTCATTTCCGTTGAAGTTTGGTCCCTTAAGGGCAAAGAAAAGGCAATCTGATTCAATTTTTCGGGTATCTGTACTGACTATGGGGTATCTCAAAAAGAGGTCGTGAAGTGCTGTCAATGTCATGGACCGAAGATAAAAAAAACCCTGACGTTGTCGGTCAGGGTTTCAAATTTCCATAGAATTTTTTTATCGTGCTTTTTTGTGCCGTACGGTCTTGTTCTTTGTCTTTGATTTTGAACCGACCCTTGACATGGCACATCTGAATCCGATATCATCGGTGGCCATGTATTGGGGCAAATATCTTCTTTGCGCTGGGTCTAACCAAAAGGCCCTATCACGCCAAGAACCACCTTTGTACACCCGTACCTCATCATTGATCAGTGATGTTCTGAAGTTCGAGGTGTCGTATTGACGTAAGATTTTACCGGTAGAATCACGCTCTACCTTGTGCTGTGGAGAATCGTACATTTTTCTAGAGTCACCGTCATCGTCGCTGAACCTTTCGAAGAATCGTGAAGAACCTGGGTCACCGTCACGATATCCCCTGTTGTCACTTTTTGAAAAATTGGTCCTTAGATAGGTCTCCTCTTCCCCAACAGGTACTTCTTTGATTTCACCTGGCAGGTTAAGTGCTACAATTCTACCGTTGGGAAGGGTATCGTAGACAATTGAATCTCTCAATACCTTTACCTTACCGTCTTCACCTATTGCCTTTTTGGTATAGATGTTTCCGCGATAATAATTGAAGTCACTGATTTCATCATCAACAATGGGGCGGTACACATCGGCAACCCATTCCGAAACATTGCCGGCCATGTCATATAGGCCAAAGTCATTGGGCTTGTATGATTTGGCAGGAGCGGTGATATCGGCACCATCGTCTGACCAGCCAGCGATTCCGCCATAATCACCCTTGCCTTGTTTGAAGTTGGCCAATTGGTCACCACGGCCAACACGTTGGCCATTTCTTGTATAGTCGCCTTCCCAAGGATATTTTTTCCTTCCACGGTAATTGTTGTACTCTCGACTTCCGATAAGCGCCTGCGCGGCATATTCCCACTCGGTTTCTGTGGGCAGTCTGTATTCGGGCATCAAAACACCACTACTTCTTTTGGCAAATACCGAAATAGAATCTCTTTTGTTCTTGCCTTGTAGCGAGTCGATTTGTCCCCCGTAAACAGATTCTGGGTTGTTCAAATAAGCCTCGGTGCTAAAAGTACCATCGACCTCGCCGTTCAAAACGCTGTACAACGCCTCTTCTTGAATGAAGCCCTCTTTGGCCAACATCAGCTCGTTCACCCTATCGGTACGCCATTCGGCATATTGGGTGGCCTGAACCCAGTTTACACCGACCACTGGGTATTCGGCATAAGCAGGGTGCCTTAAATAGTTGTTGGTCATGGTCTCGTTGAAACCAAGCCTGTTTCGCCAAACCAAAGTGTCGGGCAAAGCGCCTCGGTAAATATTTTCGTATTTCGGATTTTCAGGAGGATATACCTTCTTCAAGTAATCAAGGTACTCCATGTACATTTTATTCGTCACCTCTGTCTCGTCCATATAAAATGACTGTACGTGCTGTTGGGTAGGGGTATTGTTCCAATCATACATCACATCGTCCTGTACCTTACCTTTGGTAAAGGTTCCACCTTCTATGAACACGGTACCTGGAGGGGTTTCTTGTTCTTTGAAATCTGAATTGTACTGAAAACCGCCATCTTTGGCATTGATTTTCCATCCTGTTGCGCGTGAAAGATTTTTTGATGATGACATTGACGAATTTTTACAACTCGTAATGCCTGCCATGATTACCGCACAAGAAAGTACAACCTTGATAGAGTGTTTTTTCATAATTTGGGCTTGAGTACTTGAAAAACAGGTATTTACTCCTTTTTTCACAATGATTCAATTAGTGTTTACATTCAGTTTCGCCAATAGAACGCATAAAAACGGAAGATATTTTGCTGTGCCGCATATTTGTGCACAAATAATCCTCGTATTATGTGATGGCTACCCTGATAACGTTTTGAAGGCCAAATTAGTATTGAAATCAATGCAAAAGTATCGCTCATTAAGGGTGCAGACCCTTTGATTTCAAATTGATTTGAAGAGAAGAGTAAAAATTCAAAAAAAAGCACCGCAATACACAAGAATTTGTTAAAACCCCCGTTTACAGGTAGTACATTAAGCTAGTTTTCTATTTCACGTTGATTTATAGAGTAAGCTTTGTGTTTTTTTAAACTAAGATGAAAAGGATGAAAAAGTTACTGATTTGTTTTCTGCTCGTAGGCCTGTTGAAAACCTTTGGTCAGCAAGAACGGGTAATCACCACAGCTGTTCCCTTTTTGAATATCGCTGCAGATGCCAGATCTTCGGGTATGGGCGATATGGGTGTGGCCACAAGCGTAGATGCTTTCTCCCAGCAGTGGAATCCGGCCAAATTCGCCTTTGCGGAGCGAAAGATGGGCATTGGGGTTAGTTATACGCCATATCTTGAAAGTATCGTTAACGATGTTTCGTTGCTCAATGCCAACTATTACAATAAAATAAACGAAAGAAGTGCCTTTGCGGTAAGTTTGAGATATTTCGGTTTGGGTGAAATTGAGTTAAGGCAGACCATTGACCAAGAGGCCACTTTGGTGAAGCCCAATGAATTTGCCATTGATGGATCGTATTCGCTGAAGCTGAGCGAGACGTTTTCGATGGCCGTTGCAGGTCGCTTTATCAGCTCAAACCTAAGATTTCAAGAAATACAGAATGTCGATTCACAGGCAGCCAATGCCTTTGCAGTCGATGTGGCCGGTTTTTATCGTTCGCGTGAAATTGCCTATAACAGTTTTGATGGCCGATGGAGAGCGGGTTTCAATGTTTCAAACCTCGGTGGAAAAATACAGTATGATGAGGGGGGTCAAGAAAACTTTTTGCCCACAAACCTGAAGTTTGGTGCTGGATTTGACTTTATTTTCGATGCTGACAATACCTTGGGCATCCACACAGAACTCAATAAACTATTGGTGCCTACCCCTAGAGATTTCGACGGCGATGGCGATATTGATGCAGAAGACAACGATGAATACGAACAAATCAGTTTTTTCAATGGTGTTTTCGAGTCATTTGGCGATGCCCCTGATGGCTTTAGTGAAGAACTGCAAGAGATTACTTGGGCGTTGGGTGCAGAATATAGTTACCGAGATGTCTTTATGTTGCGAACAGGGTATTTCAACGAAAACGAGAACAAAGGTTCAAGACAATTCTTTACATTGGGTGCGGGTTTTAAGTTCAAAACAGCACAAATCGACTTGTCGTATCTGTTCTCTACCTCACAAGTTCGCAATCCGCTGGAGAATACCCTGCGTTTTTCGCTTACCTTTAATCTGGGCGAAGAATATTACAACGACTAGATACCTAATTGTCATTAAAAACAAAGAGACCTGTCAATCGACAGGTTTTCTTATTTTTAAGGACAACCAAACGTAATAATGGAAAAGAAACATATCGGTTTTGACCTTACCGTTCTAGCCTCAGAAGATGAACTTTCTGTAGAAGAAAGGGCACTGCTCAAAGAAGCCGAAAAGGCCAGAGGCAAAGCCTATGCCCCATATTCGAATTTCTCTGTTGGTGCGGCGGTTTTGATGAAAAACGGGGAAATCGTTTTGGGCAACAACCAAGAGAATGCTTCCTACCCCTCGGGGCTTTGTGCTGAACGGGTGGCCGTTTTTCAGGCCGGGGCAAGGTTTCCCGATGAAACCATAAAGGCCATTGCCATAAGTGCATCCTCAAAGAACTATACGGTAAAAAAACCGGCTGCTCCCTGTGGTAATTGCAGGCAGGCCATCGCCGAATATGAACAACGGCAAAATTCCCCGATATCCATTCTTTTCAGGGGGGAAGAGGGGCCGATTTACAAGTGTGGTTCAATCAGTGATCTGCTGCCACTGGGGTTCGATAATTCGTATCTGGGCAATTCTTGAACCAAATTTTTTTCAGGAACGGATATATATGTATTTTTGTTTTTCCCTATTCTGGGAGAACATTGTATAACATTCTGTTTGATGAAGAAAATTACAAAAGAGGTTTACCTGAAATGGTATGAAAACATGCTGTTTTGGCGCAAGTTCGAAGATAAGCTCGCAGCGGTCTATATTCAACAAAAGGTAAGGGGATTTCTCCATCTTTATAATGGACAGGAAGCGGTTTTGGCGGGGTCATTGCACGCAATGGATCTGACCAAAGACCGTATGATCACGGCGTATCGAAATCATGTACAGCCGATCGGTATGGGCGTTGATCCCAAAAAGGTCATGGCCGAACTCTTCGGTAAGGTGACCGGTACCTCGAAAGGTATGGGCGGTTCCATGCATATCTTTTCAAAGGAATATCGTTTTTATGGGGGCCATGGTATTGTCGGGGGCCAGATTCCCTTGGGAGCGGGCTTGGCCTTTGCTGATAAATATTTCAAAAGAGATGCCGTGACATTGTGCTATATGGGCGATGGCGCGGTTCGACAAGGTTCGCTGCATGAAACGTTCAACTTGGCCATGTTATGGCAATTGCCCGTGGTTTTCATCTGTGAAAACAATGGTTATGCCATGGGTACTTCGGTGGCCCGTACCGCATACACTACCGAGATTTGGAAACTGGGCCTTGGCTATGAGATGCCGTGCACCGATGTCGATGGTATGGATCCCGCTGTTGTGGCCAAAGAGGTACATAAAGCCATTGAACGGGCCCGAACGGGCGGTGGGCCTACCTTTTTAGAGATGAAGACCTATCGTTATCGTGGCCATTCCATGTCAGATGCACAGCATTATCGTACCAAAGAAGAGGTCGAAGAGTATAAAAAAATCGACCCAATCGCACAGGTGAAAGACGTTATTCTAGAAAAGAAATATGCCACTGAAGAAGAGATAAAAGTTATCGACAAAAGAGTAAAGGACTTGGTCTCTGAATGTGAGAAATTCGCTGAAGAATCAGACTTTCCGCCAATTGAGCAACTGTATGATGTGGTGTACGAACAAGATGATTATCCATTTTTACAACATAAATTATAGGCACTATGGCAGAAGTGATAAACATGCCCCGATTGAGCGATACCATGGAAGAAGGCACTGTGGCGAAATGGCTCAAGAATGTAGGTGACAAGGTGGAAGAAGGTGATATTCTGGCCGAAATAGAGACCGATAAGGCCACGATGGAGTTTGAGTCTTTTCACGAAGGCACACTTTTGCACATAGGCATCAAAGAAGGGGAAGGTGCCCCGGTCGATTCACTGCTAGCCATTATCGGTGAGGAGGGGGAAGATATTTCGGCCCTGCTCAATGGAGGTCCTTCAATACCCGAGGACAGTACTCCTGTGGTCGAAGAAAAAACGGAAGAAAAGCAAACTACGTCGGCTGCTCCCGGCGCTGAAATTCCTGAGGGAGTTGAGATCATCACCATGCCCCGATTGAGCGATACCATGGAAGAAGGTACCGTTGCTTCATGGTTGAAGAAAGTTGGTGACACGGTCGAGGAAGGCGATATTTTGGCCGAGATTGAGACCGACAAGGCCACAATGGAATTCGAATCGTTCTATTCAGGAACGCTTTTGCATATCGGCATAAAAGAAGGAGAAGGCGCACCCGTTGACTCGCTCTTGGCGATCATCGGCCCAGACGGAACCGATATCGATACGGTATTGAAGGCCCAGGTGGGTGGCGGTGCTTCTGTAGAAAGTGCCCCAACGGCGATTGATGAGAAGGTTGGGGAAACCCCCAAAGTAGAAGTAAAAACAGAAAGTGTCCCACAGGTCCAAATGGACGGCCAACGTATTTTTGCATCACCCTTGGCAAAGAAAATAGCATCAGACAAGGGTATCGACCTATCGCAGGTGAATGGAACGGGAGACCACGGCCGTATCGTAAAACGGGATGTAGAGAACTTCAAACCTTCAGAGCAGAAAGCAGCACCGGCTGCCCCTGCACAAGAGACGGCCATGACCGCCGCACCGGTAGCTCCGATTCAATTGCCCGTGGGCCAAGAGGGTAGCGAGGAGGTCAAGAACTCCCAGATGCGCAAGATTATTGCCAAGCGTTTGGGCGAATCAAAGTTCACGGCACCACATTATTATTTGACCAT
>JANQOD010000153.1 GCA_028289745.1 Allomuricauda sp.
GGCATCGATAAGGCCCAAATCTCCGATTTGGACAAAAAACGTATTCTTAAGGCCATTGATACAGAGATGAACGCAAGAGGTTTTGTTAAATCGCGAGATCCCGATCTTTTGATCAGCATTTTCACCAAAGAACGCGAACAGGTAGATGTGTACAACAACAACATCGGCTGGGGCTGGGGCGGTTTTGGCTGGGGCGGCTGGGGCTGGGGCGGCTTTGGCTGGGGCGGTTGGAACCCATGGCTTTGGGGCCCAGGATGGGGCTGGGGCGGTGCTTGGGGCCCCAATGTTTCGACCCGTACCGAAGGTTCGCTCTATATTGACCTCATTGATACCGAAAGCAAACAATTGGTATGGCAAGGGCGTGGTGTGGGCACTTTGAATACCACCTCCAATATTGAAAAGAAAGAAGAACGCATACGTAAGTTTGTCTCCCAGATACTCGAGAAATATCCCCCAGAACAAGAGTTGGCCGCGAACTGACAACATACGATACCGAACGGGGCGGTCAAGCAACTGGGTTGAGTGTTTATTGTAGTTGGTTGTCAGTAGCTGGCTTCTTCGTTCAAAAAGGCCTTTCCGTTCATGAGAGCGGAAAGGTTTTTCATTTTTCAACCCATTGTCACAAAGCCTTTTTTGAAGTGCCCAGCTATCATTGAAAACGATGAATTTTTGTAATTTTATCTAGAAGTTTTGAAAGCCGACAGACCATCGCCAACAGCCTTCACGATTCGGATTTTTTTGATCCAAAGGGAAAAACAAAGGATGCATCGGCCACTTTGGCAAACCCTATGTGACAGCTATGGGTGACAAAAAGAAAATTATGGAAACAGCATACGAAAGCAACCCGATTCTCGATAAGCTGCCCCAGCACCTGAGGCAGTACATCAAGCCACAAAATTATGAAGACTACTCACCCATCAACCAGGCCGTTTGGCGGTATGTGATGCGAAAGAACGTCGACTACCTGAGCAAGGTCGCTCATGAATCGTATGTTGAGGGATTAAAAAAGACGGGGATCTCGATTGACCATATTCCCAATATGTACGGCATGAACCGCATTTTGAAAGAAATCGGTTGGGCGGCAGTGGCCGTTGACGGGTTTATTCCCCCTGCAGCCTTTATGGAATTTCAGGCCTATAATGTATTGGTCATCGCCTCTGACATTCGCCAGTTGGAAAATATCGAATATACCCCGGCACCCGATATTATCCATGAAGGGGCGGGCCATGCGCCCATAATTGCCAATCCTGAATATGCTGAATACCTGAGACGTTTTGGGGAAATAGGCTGCAAGGCAATTTCAAGTGCCAAAGATTACGAACTCTATGAAGCAGTGCGTCATTTGAGCATTATCAAAGAGGCCGATGGCACACCTGAAAAAGAAATCTCAGAAGCTGAAAAACATATCGAAGAACTACAACAGAACATGGGCGAGCCCAGTGAAATGGCACTTATTCGCAACCTGCATTGGTGGACAGTCGAGTATGGCCTCATCGGCACGGTCGAAAATCCCAAAATCTATGGGGCGGGGTTATTATCATCTATTGGCGAAAGCACTTGGTGCATGACCGACCAAGTGAAAAAAATACCATATTCCATGGAGGCCGCACATACTGAATTTGACATCACCAAACCACAACCCCAATTGTTCGTAACTCCTGATTTTGCCTTTTTGAGCCAAGTATTGGAAGATTTTGCCGATAACATGGCCCTGCGCCGTGGGGGGTTGGACGGTGTGCAGAAATTGATCAACTCGAAAGAATTGGGCACCTTGGAATTGAGTACCGGACTGCAGATTTCGGGCAACTTTGACAAGGTCATCGCCCATGATGGCAAACCTGTCTATGTACAGACCAAAGGGCCTACCGCCTTGGCCTATCGTGAAAAGGAACTTATTGGGCACGGCATTGAAAAGCACATCGATGGTTTTGGCACACCCATCGGCAAGTTAAAGGGCATCAATCTGGCCATCGAAGATATGGGGCCACGTGACTTGAAGGCCTATAATATTTACGAAGGTGAAACCATCACCCTCGAATTTGAGGGAAAAATCAAAATCTCGGGCAGGATCATTACGGGAACCCGTAATTTACAGGGCAAAATACTATTGGTGACTTTTGAAAATTGCAAGGTCACCCATGGCAAAGAAGTTCTTTTTGAATCAAAGACGGGCACTTACAGTATGGCCGTCGGCCAAGAAATCATCTCGGCCTTTCATGGCCCTGCCGATGTAGACAGTTTTGATCTTGTGACCCATGAACTTTCTGAAACGACCATCAAAAAACCAAAAACCAAAGAACGTCTGCGATTGGAAACGCTGTACCTACGCATCAGGGAATGGCGTAAGAATATTGACACCACCACTTCTCGCGGTAAGGTGTTTCAAGAGCTCAAAGAAAACTACCCGAATGACTGGCTGCTGTCAGTAGAACTTTATGAGTTGGCCCATGTAGACGGAAACAAGGCATTTGCCAAAGAGATCATAGACCATTTAGAGATCGTCAAACAAAACAATCCGAAAGTAGGGCATTTGATCGATGACGGACTCAAGTTGGTCGATATGGCCTTGGTGAACTAGACGACCCTGCTCTTGATAAAGCGTATTTGCCCATTATGATTGCTTTCATGTTCTACCACATGAAACCATTTGCAGTAATTGTTGGTGGGCTGATTGCCAAAGAAGTTGGTGTATTCCATGAGCCAATCGTCATTTCTTTTTTTCAATTCTGTTTTTGAGAACTCACGTACTTCGGCCAACTTGTCCAAATAAAAAGACAAGGGTTTGCCCTTGAAAGTCTTGCGGCCAGCATCACCCAAATTGCTGGCAGCTTGCCATACACGCTCTTCTACCCCATAACCCAATTTGCTTTTGGAAATGCCCATGAACGTATCGATTTGATAATAGCGTTCCGTAGCGGCCAAATGCATCAACAAGGCACCGATGCTGTTCGAGTTTCCATCCAATAAAAAATCGACTTCTTTTTGTGACAGCCCTTTTGAATCGCGCAATATCACAAACCGCATCCAGTCCATCATCGAAATCAATATGCTTATCTGCTCGCCATAACCCTCACGTTTACCGAATAGGTGTATGCTATCATTTACAAGTCTGGGAAATGTTGTTTGGCTGCCATTGCCGATCTGGGGCATTAAAAGACTTGCCCCTAAGGCTCCTGAAGCGGTCATAAACTTTCTACGGGAATACAATTCTTTGGTTTTCATGTTTTTAGCTTTTGTTTAAAGCTAAAACATTTTCGTGCACGATGAGTTTGCTTTAAGTAAACTTTAGCCTAGTATAGAAAAATGCCTCAATCCCCTATCGAAAAACCATCTTCGATCACCTCATTGTCATACACCAGCGTCCACCCCAAACTGTTGGTCAGCACCAACAACTTTGAAAGCTCTGAGACCAATCGGTTTTCAGCGTTTGACATCAAATTCGAAGTTTTTATTTTTTGAAGTAACGAAGCGTTCACATTTCGCTTGATGGCATTATAATCGTCAGCTTCAAACGGATTCAGATAATCGGCCGACACATCATAGTATTCAAGATCAGGGCTTATCTTGATCTCGGGTTCAGGAATATTTTGAAGGATCAGGGTTTTGTTTTCCCCATCGATCTCAAAATTTATTTTTGAAAGGTCGTAAGCCACGTTTACCTCTGCATTGACAACTACCAACGCTTTTTTATCGGCGGTCAGCAAAGGTCCAAAGAGCTCTTTCGAGTCGGCATAATTGTACACTTCGGAAAAATGACCTTCCGTAACGATCAATTTCGAGACATTTTCTATCTGCTGTTGGATGAGCATCGAATTCTCTTTGAGGATTCTTTTCTCTTGATTATCGTCGGTGCAAGATCTATAAATCAAGACCGCTGCGAGGGCGAGTATGGCTCCTACCAATACTTTTTTCATATGCCAAACGTACTTTGCATCAAGCCAAGCCCGTATTTGTCAGCCACAATTGTCAAGGCTTTTGGGCGTCTCGCGATAGTCATCTTCCAATTGTTGAACCAAATGGCAAGGTCGATTCCCACAAAGAGCAAAATAATCTCGCCTAAAGTGTATTTCAAATTGAACTTTGGGGCCCTAAACTTTTTCATTCCCTCATGTAATATATTCCGCAGACTTTGATAACGCCTCATCGATCCCTGCAGGGTTTTTGCCCCCGGCCGTGGCAAAAAATGGTTGGCCCCCACCGCCTCCTTGAATATATTTGCCCAATTCACGAACAATGGTGCCCGCATTCAAATCTTTCTCGGCCACTAGATTTTTGGTAATATAACAGGTCAACAGGGCCTTACCGTCATTTTCGGCACCCAACAACACAAAGATGTTGTCTTTTGCCTGACCCATTTCAAACACCAGGTCTTTCATGCCCGCAGCATCTAAATCGACCTTTTTTGCAAGAAAATTGATGCCATTGACCTCTTTCATTTCATTGAGCAGGTCACCTTTAAGATTCTTGGCCTTGGCCTTCAACAGGCCTTCGACCTGTTTTTTGAGCTGTGCATTTTCTTCTTGTAAAGAAACGACGGCTTTTACGGGGTCTTGGGCATTGTTCAACAGGTCTTTTATTTCGTAAAGGGTTCGGTTGTTATTGAAGTAAAAATCTTTGACCGCATCTGATGTGATGGCCTCTATTCTGCGTATACCTGCCGCAATGGCCCCTTCCGAAATAATTTTAAAGTGCCAAATATCAGCGGTGTTCCGCACATGGGTGCCCCCACAAAGTTCAATCGATTGCCCAAAGCGAACCGTGCGTACCGTATCGCCGTACTTCTCACCAAACAGGGCGATAGCTCCCTCGGCCATGGCCTCGCCCATGGGAATATTTCTTTTTTCCTCCAAGGGCAGTTGACCTTCGATGCGGGCATTCACAAAATTTTCGACCTCTCGCAACTGCTCGGCAGTAAGCTTCGAAAAATGTGAAAAGTCAAACCGTAAATACTTTGAATGTACCGCAGAGCCTTTTTGCTCGACATGGTCGCCCAATACCTCTCGTAACGCTTGGTGCAACAAGTGGGTCGCCGTATGGTTGGCAGCGGTTCGTTGCCGTTGTTTTTTATCGACCACGGCCTTAAAAGTTGCCGAAGTCTCTTTGGGGAGGCTATCGGCAAAATGCACGATCTCATTGTTCTCCTTTTTGGTATCGACAATATAGGTAACGTCACCATCGGGTGTTTCTAAATAGCCCTTGTCACCTACTTGGCCGCCACCTTCGGGATAAAAAGGGGTGAGGTTAAAGACCAATTGGTACTGCTCGCCTCCCTTTTTACTTTTGATCACACGATATTTCACTATTTTGACATTGGTTTCCAAAGTGTCATACCCTACAAATTCTTGTGCTGCATCATTCAACAAAACCGTCCAATCACCCTTTGATACTTCCGAAGCGGTTCGGGAACGGTCTTTTTGTTCTTGTAGCGCAGTTTCAAACCCCTCAACATCCAATTCATATCCCTTCTCCTCTAAAATAAGGGCGGTGAGATCTATCGGAAATCCAAAAGTATCATAAAGTTCAAAAGCTTTGTGGCCATCGATTTTTTTCCCTTTTGATGATTTGATCACAGAATCCAACAATACCAGTCCCTGTTCTAGGGTGCCCAAAAAAGATTGCTCTTCTTCCTTGATGACATTCTCGATCAACTGCCGTTGTTTTTTCAGTTCAGGAAACGCCTTGCCCATCTGCTCGCCCAACACCTTGGCCAAGCGATAGATAAAGGGCTTGTCGGTGTCTAAAAAAGTGAAACCGTAACGAATGGCCCTTCGCAAAATTCTACGAATGACATAACCTGCCCCGGTATTGCTCGGCAACTGCCCATCGGCAATTGAAAAGGCGACGGCACGAATGTGGTCGGCAACCACGCGTATGGCTATATCGATTTCTTCATTTTTGCCATATCGTTTGTTCGTTATGGTCTCGATCTCTCGAATAAGGGGCGTGAATATATCAGTATCATAATTCGATTGCACCCCTTGCAGCACCATGCACAGGCGTTCAAACCCCATACCGGTATCGATATGTTTTTCGGGAAGGTCTTCAAGCTGGCCATTGGCCTTTCGGTTGTATTGTATGAAGACCAAGTTCCATATCTCGACCACTTGGGGATGGTCTTGGTTGACCAATGACGCACCATCGACCTTTTTGCGTTCTGCATCAGCACGTATGTCAACATGAATCTCTGAGCATGGCCCGCAGGGACCTTGGTCGCCCATTTCCCAAAAATTGTCTTTTTTGTCGCCCATGATGATACGGTCTTCGGGCACGATGGCTTTCCAAAGGGCAAAGGCTTCCTTATCCATTTCAAGCTTATCGGCATCATCGCTCCCCTCGAAGACCGATACGTAGAGCCGATCTTTGTCGATGCCGTACACCTCGGTCAACAGTTCCCAAGCCCACGCAATGGCTTCCTTTTTAAAATAATCGCCAAAACTCCAATTGCCCATCATTTCAAACATGGTGTGGTGATAGGTGTCTTTGCCAACTTCTTCAAGATCATTGTGCTTACCGCTTACCCGCAGGCATTTTTGGGTATCGGCCACCCGTTTGTGGTTTGGCGTTGAATTTCCCAGAAAATATTCTTTGAACTGGTTCATGCCGGCATTGGTGAACATGAGGGTTGGGTCATCTTTCATGACCATGGGCGCCGAGGGCACAATAATGTGGTCTTTCGATTTGAAAAAGCTTAAAAACTGATCTCTAACCTTTTGGGAAGTCATTACAAGAGCGGTACTTTAAAGAATTTTAACAGACTGAACAAAACAATTTTTATATTTGTTTGTTCTGTAAAAAACGAACGTTCAAAAATAGGACAATTTCCCTTCATGTCTAAAGTAAAGTACTATTACGATCCTGATACGCTGTCTTATCGAAAGATTGAACCGAAAAAGTCAAGAAAGTACAGAAATTTATTCTTTTTTCTTTTGGGTTCTTTTCTTTTTGGATTTTTGGGGCTGATCGTATTGCTCAATACCAACTTTCTGAACACCCCAAAAGAACTTTCATTGGAAAGGGAAGTGCGAAACTATGAGCTACAGTTCGAGATCCTCAATCGTAAAATGGATCAGATGGAGCAAGTACTGGGCAATATCGAAGATCGCGACAACAACATTTATCGTCTCTACTTTGAGGCCAATCCCATACCTGAAGAGCAACGTCGTGCCGGCTTCGGTGGGGTAAACCGATATAAATCATTGGAAGGTTTCAACAACTCAGATATTATCGTCGATGCGACCCGTCGCTTGGATATTATTCAAAAACAGATGGTCATTCAATCGAAATCATTGGATGAGATTGCGAAGTTGGCAGAAGAAAAGGAAAAATTATTGGCTGCCATACCTGCCATACAACCCGTTCGAAATGAAGACCTGACCCGTATGGCCTCGGGTTACGGGTGGCGATCAGATCCCTTTACCAAAGCTAGAAAGATGCACCGGGGAATGGATTTTACGGCACCAAGGGGCACGCCCATCTATGCCACTGGAGATGGCAAGGTAATACGGGCCGACAACCGTTCATCTGGTTATGGCAAACATATCAGAATAGAACACGGCTATGGTTACATGACCCTTTATGCCCATTTGAGCAAGTACAATGTGAGTGTCGGACAAAAAGTAAAGCGTGGTGACCTCATTGGTTTTGTGGGCAATACCGGCCGTTCTGAAGCACCCCATCTACATTATGAGGTATGGAAAGACAACGATCGTATCAATCCGATCAACTTCTACTACGGCAGTTTGACCGCAGAAGAATTCGAGAACATGTTGAAATTTGCAAACCAAGAGAACCAATCGCTTGATTAATGCACATAGAGCTTCCTGAAAAACGATATTATGCAATTGGTGAAGTCGCCAAGGCCTTTGGTGTGAACACCTCGTTAATACGTTTTTGGGAAAAAGAGTTCGATGTGTTGCAGCCCAAAAAAAATGCCAAGGGCAATCGAAAGTTCACCCCACAAGACATCAAAAACCTACAATTGATCTATCATTTGGTAAAAGAGCGTGGTTTTACGCTTGAGGGGGCAAAAATCCACTTAAAGGAAGAAAAGCACAAGACACTTTCGAACTTTGAGGTGATCCAGAAGCTACAAAAGGTCAAAGCCGAGCTTCAGAAAATCAAGGAACAGCTCTGAAAATGTAACAATATCAACTTCTTGCCTACTAATCAAAAGACTATATAAACACTAAAACACACGAAAATGAAAAAATGGTTAATTCCTGTTATAATCCTGGCCGTGATCGCCTTTGCCCTTTACCAATGGGCAGTAGGCTTCAACAATACCGCCGTTGAGTATGAGGCCGATGCAAAAACTGCTTGGTCGAACGTCGAGAGTTCATATCAACGTAGAAACGACCTTATTGGCAATCTCGTAAAAACCGTTCAAGGGGCCGCCGATTTTGAACGTGAGACCCTGACAGAAGTGATCGAGGCCCGCGCCAAGGCCACTTCGACCACCATTGATGCCAACAACATTACCGCACAGCAATTGGCCGAATTTCAACAAGCCCAAACCGGACTATCTTCTGCGCTTTCAAGGCTTTTGGTCACAGTAGAAAGATATCCCGAGCTAAAGGCCAACCAAAACTTTTTAGAGCTTCAATCACAATTGGAAGGTACAGAAAACCGTATCAATGTGGCCCGTGACCGCTATAACGAGAAGGTAAACATCTACGACATACACACCACAAAATTTCCGGGAAAATTGCTGGCCGGTCTCTTCGGATTCGAAGAGATGCCCAGATATAAAGCAGACCCTGGCTCTGAAGATGCACCCGAGGTGGAATTCAATTTTGAGTAGTAAAGATGTCTGAGGTTGAAGACTTTTTGACAGCAGAGGAAGAACAAGAGATTGTCGACGCCATACTAAAAGCTGAGAAGAACACTTCAGGTGAAATTCGGGTACATATCGAGAATTCTACCAAAATCGATCATTTCAGTCGTGCCCAACAAGTGTTCCACTTGCTGAAGATGAACAACACCAAAGACGAGAACGGGGTGCTCATCTATGTGGCCGTGCACGACCATAAATTTGTCATCTATGGCGATAAGGGCATTGATCAAGCCGTGCCGAGAGGTTTTTGGAACTCGACCCGTGATGTGATGGCCTCTTATTTCAAAAAAGGTGATTTCAAAAATGGAATCATTCAAGGCATTCTAAAAGCTGGAAAGGAATTGGAGGCACATTTTCCTTGGCACCATGGCGATATCAATGAATTGAGCGATGAGGTTTCAAAAGGTTAACTTTTCTCTGTTCTTGCTTTGTGCCACAATTGGTTGGGCGCAATTCACCATTCCTGAAAAGCCGGCGCAACAGACCAGTGTTTATGACTATGTAAGTCTTTTGCCAACCGATGAGAAAACTGCCCTTGAACAAAAACTGATTCGCTATGCCGACAGTACCTCGACCCAGATCGTATTGGCCATTATCAGTTCGACAGAGGGTGAAAATATCAATTATTTAGGGGCTCAATGGGGTCAAAAATGGGGCATTGGCCAAGCCGATAAAGATAATGGCGTCTTGATACTGTTGGCGAAAGATGACCGTCGTATCGCCATCAATACAGGATATGGTGTAGAAGGTTCCCTGACCGATGCCATGAGCAAACGTATCATCGAAACGATCATCATTCCTGAATTCAAGCAAGGTGATTATTACGGGGGATTGGACGCAGGTGCCGATGCCATCTTTCGGGTCTTGACAGGTGAGTTTGAAGAAGAGCGCACCTTTGGCAACGATCAAGGCTTTCCATTTGGGGCCCTACTGCCCTTTATCGTTTTCTTTGTCATCTTCATTATCTTGGCCAGTAGAAGAAACCGGGGCGGACGTAACAACCGTGGGGGCCGAGGGGGTCGCGGACTCGATATTTGGGATATCATCATTCTCAGCAACATGGGTCGTGGCGGCTATCGAGGGGGATCATCAGGCGGCGGTTTCGGTGGAGGCGGCTTTGGCAGTGGTGGTTTCGGCGGCGGCTTCGGCGGAGGCGGCTTTGGAGGCGGTGGTGCCTCGGGAGGATGGTAGCACCAAGGCTTTTTACAAAATTCACCTATAAATGAAAAAGCAACCAATGTTTAATTTTACATCCTCATCAAAACAATGTTCCATGAATATGAAAATGCCCATAGCGCTCTTGTGCCTTTTTGTTTTACTCTTTTCTTGTGACTTGGATGGAACGGAATGTAACGTTAATCTGTGTGCAGGTCCGCCAACGATAATTTTTGAAGTGATATCGAACGGTGAAAATGTTATTGAAAACGGAACTTATGACATCGAGGACATTTTAATAGAAGGTGATGATTCAGATCGATTCGATTTAAGTATAGGTGCTTTTCAGACCTCGGGCGGGGAAATTACGACCCTAGAACTTGATAATTCAAATTGGTCGGCCCGGTCTTACGATATTACATTAAATTTTGGGTCGGATTTTTCGGCACAAATTGAGCTGGTTACCGCAACACCTGAGGATGAATGCTGTGAAGGAATTCCGTTTTTAAGGGAAATCAGTATTGATGGAAACACCATTTCTTTAGGTTCAGAGCCATTTCGCATAACATTGAACTAGATCAATTTTCATTTGTGGTTATTGACGGTTTTCTGTAAAAAATCTTGTTGACGATCTTCCACTCCCCATCAACCTTGAGCAGGTTCATGAAATCAATAAAGGAGAAAGTGGGATATGCTATTTCCAGTCGGGCACTGGCAGCATGGCCCGAAACTGTGATATTGGTAATACGGGTTTGTCTGTTTTGCTTGGGCTTAGAGGCATCCATGCCCGAGAAAAACTCGAGGGCATTGACTTCTCTATAGCCCTCGTCCGTAATGTACTTCATGGTCGCATTTTCATGAAAAGCCTTCTTCAATGT
>JANQOD010000175.1 GCA_028289745.1 Allomuricauda sp.
AAAGTTGCATGCTTCAATCGTTCAGTTTGCCCTTTGCATGTTCAAGCCCCAGTTCGATCCAATAGTGCAGCGCTTCCTCATTTTTGAAACCCTCTGGGGATACGTATACAAATTCTTTCAAGGGACGTTTGGTGAAATCCATGGGGCGGACGTGTTTTTTTTTGAGCTCTTCATCCATCTTATCGCTCACAATGCGCACCATCAAATCATCTTTGACAATGCCCACTGTCATTTTTCCTTTGTAGAGATAGGCAATACCACCGAACATTTTCTTTTCTTCAAATTTTTCAGGGAAGCTTTTTAAGGCTGCGCTGATACGAATTGCCAGTTCTTCGCTGTACGCCATAGCTGTTGTTTTTTGTAACCAAAAGCCTTACTGTATTGCATACCGGGCTTTGGCGGCAATGGCCTGGTCACTGAAATCTCCCTCAAGGTATTTTAAATATCCGACAATGCCAATCATGGCGGCATTATCGGTGCAGTATTCAAATTTTGGAACATGGGTCTTCCACCCCAGGGTACGCTCGGCGCCTCCAAGGCGTTCACGTATGCCTGAATTGGCGGCGACCCCACCGCCAATGGCAATTTCTTTGATGCCCGTTTGCTCTGAGGCGGCCAAGAGCTTTTCCATCAAGATCTCTAAAATGGTATATTGTATGGAAGCGCAGATGTCGTAAAGATTTTCCTTAGTGAAATCGGGGTGCTTTCTTGTTTCTCGCTGTATGAAATATAGGATACTCGTCTTTAGGCCACTGAAACTGAAATTAAGTCCGTCGACCTTTGGTTTTGGAAAATCAAACGCCTTTGCATTTCCTTGCTGGGCATACTTATCGATCAAGGGCCCACCGGGGTAGGGCAGTCCCAATAGTTTAGCACTTTTATCAAAGGCTTCACCGACGGCATCATCGAGGGTTTCGCCTAAAATTTCCATGTCGAAATAATCTTTCACCAACACAATTTGTGTATGGCCGCCACTAATGGTCATTGCCAAAAAAGGAAAGTTTGGTTTTTCACGGTCCGCATCATCGATAAAATGGGCCAAAATATGCGCCTGCATATGATTGACCCCGATTAGGGGAATGTCAAGACCCAACGCCAAAGATTTGGCAAAAGAAGTACCTACCAAAAGGGACCCCATGAGGCCAGGCCCGCGGGTGAAAGCTATGGCCGAAAGCCGTTTTTTGTCGATATTTGCCTTGGCTAGTGCTTGATGCACTACGGGAACAATATTTTGTTGGTGTGCCCTTGATGCCAATTCAGGTACCACCCCTCCGTACTGCTCATGTATTTCTTGTGCGGCAACCACATTGCTGAGCACTTTGTCATTGCACAAAACAGCTGCTGAAGTGTCATCACAAGACGACTCAATGGCCAAAATATATTTTTTTTCAACGGTCATCTGTATTTGGAACAGAAATTGATCGTACAAAGATAAAACAATGCGCTATCAAAAAACTGCGTAAAATACTTGTCAGAACAGTGCTGGTCATTCTGCTAATCGCAGTATTGGGATCATTGATATTATCGCTACCGATAGTACAGACCAGATTGGCAAGGAACATCACCGATAGGATCAACACTGATTTCGGTACCAACATCAACATCGACAGGGTACAACTTTCATTACTTTCATTAAATGCGGGTCTTAAGGGCATCTATGTCGAAGATTATAAGAAAGACACGCTTATTTACATTGAGAAGCTCTCGACCTCGATATTGAATTTGCGCAATATGGCCAACAACAAAATGGAGTTTGGCGATGTTGACATCAATGGTCTTTATCTCAACCTTAAGACCTATAAGGGAGAAGATTTTACAAACCTTGATGTTTTTGTTGACAAATTGGATGATGGCCAACCTCGTGCCCCCGGCACACCACCTTTTTATCTTTCTTCTTCTGAAGTGAATATCGCTGACAGCGGGTTTAAGTTGAGCGATGAGAATATTGAACCGGTAGAACAATTGCACTTCAAACGACTGCAGGTACTGGCCCATGATTTTCAGATTTTGGGGCCAGATGTTGCCACCAGTATAGAAAAGCTGTCATTTCTAAGCAAACGCGATATTGTGCTAGACCATCTTGAGACCGAATTCAAATATACCAAACAACAGATGAGGTTTGATTCGTTATTGATCAAAACCCCAGAATCTTTGCTTCAGGGCGACCTCGTCTTCAATTACAATCGTGAAGACTTCAAAGATTTTCTCAACAAGGTAAGCATCGAGGGCAATTTTTTTGAATCAAAAGTGGCATTCAAAGAGATCAATAAATATTTCGATGAGTTTGGCAGTGATAAGACGACCACTTTTTCTACCCGATTTTCAGGTTTTTTAAATGATCTGAATGTAGATGGATTGATCCTGCAATCTGATAACACGGGCATTCGTGGTGATTTCAAATTCCGTAACATGTTCAATAAACAGGCACCTTTTGTGATGGATGCCACTATGGAAGACGTTACGTCGAGCTATTATGAATTGCGTAGCCTTTTGCCCAACATCATAAGAAAGAGCATTCCCACGTCCTTTCAAAAATTCGGACAATTCACCGTAAGGGGTGAAGCAGAGATCAGCGAAAGTTCGGTCGATGCGCAGATTAACCTGCACACGGCCATAGGAAGCACCTACACCAATCTACAGATGACCAATATCAACAATATTGACAATGCTTCTTATCTAGGATTCATTTCACTTATGGATTTTGATCTCGGTGCATTCATCGATGATTCCAATTTTGGCAAGACCACCCTTGATGTCAATGTTGAGGGCAAGGGCTTCATCGCCGAATATCTGAACACAGAGGCCATCGGTGAAGTTTATTCCCTTGAGTTCAACGGTTATGAATACAATAACATAAATGTTTCAGGGGTACTGAAAGATCAACTGTTTGATGGGTTTTTGTTGGTCAATGATGACAATTTTAGGCTCGATTTCAAAGGTCTGGCAGATTTCAGTGAAGAGCGCACCGGATTCAATTTCATTGCAGATGTAGATTATATGGATCTTAGGGCTTTGAATTTCATTGACGATAGCATTTCTATTTTCAAGGGAAATGTCAATATGGACATTACCGGTAACGACCTTGACAATGTCGGCGGGGATATCCGCTTTTCAAATACTACCTATCAAAATAAAAATGACACCTACTTTTTTGAAGATTTTGCGGTGTCCTCGACCTTTGAGGGTGATTCCATTAGAAATATCCAGATTATTTCGCCCGATATCATTACAGGGTATGTAAGGGGAAATTTCAAAGTGCGCGAAATGGATAGATTATTGCAGAATTCCATAGGAAGTATTTATACCAACTATAGGCCACATGAGGTCTCGAGCGAGCAAAAGGTTTCATTCAATCTAAAGATTTACAATAAGATTGTCGATGTATTTTTCCCCGAAGTGAAATTTGGCCCTGACACGTATATCAGGGGCAACATAATTGCAGATGAGGGTGATTTTAAACTGACTTTCAAATCACCCAATATCGAGGCCTTTCAGAATGAGTTTAAAGATATTGAGCTTAAGATCGATAATAAGAACCCCCTTTTCAATACATTTCTCTCAGTTGATGAAATGTCAACGGTCTATTACGATGTCAAAGATTTCAATTTGATCAATACCACATTGAAAGACACCCTTTTCTTCAGAACGGAATTCAAGGGGGGTAGCGAGTACAATGATAGCTACAGGCTAAATTTTTATCACACCTTCAATGAAAAAAATAAGTCGGTGGTCGGTCTAAAGCGTTCTGAGGTGAGTTTCAAAGACAACACCTGGGTATTGAACAAAGAGAGCAATGACAAGAACAAGGTGATTTTTAATAAAACTTTTGACAGCATCAGAATAGAAGAGGTGGTCATGAACAATGACAACAGGGAGCAGATTCGGTTACGGGGCGAGTTGGCCGATTCGACGTATAAAGACCTAGAGCTGCAATTCAAGATCGTGTCATTGCGCAAGATATCGCCGGCGATCGATAGTCTTCGGCTTGACGGTGAGGTAAACGGATCCCTGAATATTCTTCAAAAAGATGGCAAGTACCTTCCGACGACAAATATGTCTATCGGTACTTTCAGTGTCAACGATATTCCCTTGGGCGATTTAGAGATAGGCATTTTCGGAAATAACGACCTTACCGAATTTGGGGTCAACACATGGTTATCAGACAAAGGTCAAGAGAAGTTGAGTGTAAATGGCAACGTTTTCAACAAGAACAAAAAGGTCATACTTGACCTGAACGCCACCTTCAATAATTTTGATCTATTGCCCTTTAGTCCATTGGGTGAAGATGTGATCTCGAATATCAGGGGGCTCGTCAATGGCAGTGCCAGAATTACCGGTGATGCTTCAAATCCTGGGCTAAATGGCGAGCTTACTCTGAATGATGCAGGGCTGGGTATACCGTACTTGAATGTCGATTATGATTTTTCACCACTCTCGAAGGTCAGGTTATTCGACCAGACCTTTTATTTTGAAAATATCGGTTTGACCGATGTGGTCGAGGGCACCAAGGCAAATCTAGACGGCACCATAAGCCATGTAGGGTTTGATGATTGGCAATTGGACTTGGATTTGGATACCAAAAATGGTCGCTTTTTGGTGCTGAACACCGATTTCAATGAAGAGGCACTTTACTATGGTACTGGTTTTATCAGTGGTACGGGGAGTATCTATGGTCCGACCAATGCCCTTAACATAACGATGGATGCAACCACGGCAAGTGGCACCTCACTGAAAATACCGCTGAGTGATGTGACCAGTGTCGGAGATTACTCCTTCATTAATTTTATCGACAAGAATGCAGAAAAGACCATTGAGGCCGAAAGGGTGCTCAGTGATTATCAAGGCTTGGAAATGGCCTTTGATTTGGTGGTCACACCAGATGCCGAAGTCGAGATCGTTGTCGATCGCAGTACAGGTAGCTCATTGAGGGGTACGGGTGAAGGCATTCTCTTGATCGAGATCAATACCAACGGCAAGTTCAATATGTATGGCGATTTTGTTGTCGTTACGGGAGAATACAATTTCAAATATGGAGGGGTGATCGACAAAACATTCAATGTTAGGCC
>JANQOD010000181.1 GCA_028289745.1 Allomuricauda sp.
GATAACCGATTCGGGTATCCATACCGGTTATATATTCTACCAACTGCTTTAAATGCTTCAATTGGCTTCCGCCACCGGTCAATACGATACCGGCAATCAATTTTTTCTTTTGGTCTTCGTGCCCATAGTTCTTGATCTCTACATATACCTGCTCAATAATTTCCACTACGCGTGCATGTATGATTTTTGAAAGGTTTTTCAAGGTAATCTCCTTGGGTTCCCTTCCCCTCAAACCGGGAATTGAAACAATTTCATTGTCTTTGTTTTCACCGGGCCATGCCGAACCGAACTTGATTTTCAACAATTCGGCCTGCTTTTCAATGATCGAACAGCCCTCTTTGATGTCTTCGGTTATCACATTGCCGCCAAAGGGTATCACACTGGTATGGCGAATTATACCGTCTTTGAAAATGGCAAGGTCAGTGGTGCCGCCCCCAATATCGATAAGTGCGACGCCTGCTTCCTTTTCTTCTTGGCTGAGCACCGCTTCGGCCGATGCCAAAGGCTCTAAGGTGATGTTGGCAAGGTCTAGACCCGCACTTTTGATACATCTTCCTATATTCTTGATGGACGACACCTGGCCGACCACCACATGAAAATTGGCTTCCAATCGACCCCCGTACATGCCTATGGGCTGTTTGATTTCTGACTGGCCATCAACCTTGTACTCTTGTGGCAAAACGTGTATGATCTCTTCCCCGGGAAGCATGACCAACTTATAGACCTGGTTGCAAAGTCTATCGAGATCATCTTCATTGATGACCTCTTCAGAATCGGGTCGGGTGATGTAGTCACTGTGCTGTAGGCTTCTGATGTGCTGACCGGCAATGCCGACCACCACAGAGCCTATTTTGAGCCCTGAGTTCACTTCTGCCTGCTCTATTGCTTGCTGGATCGAAGAAATCGTTTGGGTGATATTATTGACCACCCCACGGTGCACGCCCAAACTCTTTGAACGACCTGTGCCCAGCACCTCGATCTTACCGTATTCATTTTCCCTACCTATGATGGCTACTATCTTGGTAGTACCAATGTCTAAACCAACTGAATAATTACCTTGTTCCATACCCTATATTTTGGTGCAAACCACTTGATTTTCGAATTCTAAACTTACTGTTGCGTATTTTCCCAAAGTCTTGTCTTTGGTGGCCTTCGCATAAAAGGCCATGAAATTTTTGAACTTTTCATTGAGATTTTCGATTCCGCCAAGATCCACCACGAAATTCTCCATTCTGAACTTGAGCTGATAGCTGCCTTCATCTTCAATGTGGATACCGATGACGTTCATTCGAAGAAATTCATCCTTGTTGATGTACTCCAATATGGTGTACGCATCCTCAAGGCTCTTACCTGTTATTTTACCTGTGATGATGGGCACCCGTGCCGAATGGTTCTTTGACAACGGCATGTGTTTACCTTGGTCATCCAAATAAAATTTAGAGGCCCCTTCGACCCTTCCGATGGGTCTTCGTTGAACGATTTTTGTGATTAAATCTCCGTTTACAGTAAAATAGACCTGGGCATTCTTCACCATGGCATTAGACTCAACTAACTGCTCTATGGTATTCAAAGCTACCTCTTCTTTAGGCCTATTCTTTAAGCTTCC
>JANQOD010000190.1 GCA_028289745.1 Allomuricauda sp.
AAAGACCACAAGTTGGAAGAGATCATTGAGGAGGTAAAAGAGGAAAAAATGCCCCTCAAAGAATATACTTGGACACATCAAGAAGCCCGTTTGACCCAAGAACAACGTGAGCTGATAACTACTTGGGCCCAAGAAACTAGATTGCGCTACGGTACAGCTCAGTAACCAATCGAGGTACACCTTCTACGGCTGTTTTTTCAATTATGGTCAAGTTTTCAAAATCTGATGGGCGAACATTGGGTCTGGGATCTACAAAATATATGGGAGTGCCATAGGGTACATAATTGACCAGACTTGCTGCCGGATATACTTGCATTGAAGTACCGATGATTATCAAAATATCGGCGGTCTGTGTGATTTCGATGGCAGGCCCCAACATGGGCACCATTTCACCGAACCACACAATGTGTGGCCGTAATTGGTGGCCATCTTCGCCCATATCGCCCCAGTTTAGATCTTTTTTCCAATCGAGCACCAGATTTTCGTTGACCGTACTGCGAACCTTGAACAGTTCGCCATGAAGGTGCAATACATTGTTGCTTCCTGCTTGTTCGTGAAGGTTATCGATATTTTGGGTGATGATGTTCACCTGAAACTTTTCTTCGAGTACGGCCAAAGCTTCATGCCCTTCATTGGGCCCTACCTCTAAAAGTTGTCTTCTGCGTTGGTTATAGAATTCGAGTACCAACATGGGATTGCTGGCAAAACCCTGCGGTGAGGCCACTTGCATCACATCATGCCCTTCCCAAAGCCCATTGGCATCACGAAAGGTTTTGAGTCCGCTCTCGGCACTCATTCCCGCACCTGTCAGTACCACTATTCTTTTTCTTTCCATATAACCAAAAATAGCCTTTTTAGGGCTTTTTTAGCGGAAAACGAAGGCGCTGTTTGGGTGACAAGACAAAAAAATAGAATGGCTGCCGAAAGCCCGCATCATATGCAACCGAAGGTCTTATGTCTTATGTGCTACTGGCATAAGTCGTATTATGTATTAAAAATAACCTTCTATTGCCCATTAAATTCGTGGTAGCACCATATTTTTTATCTTGGTATTTATGATCGATCAAGATTTGTTGGCCTATTTGGAAGGATTTGTATCTGAAGAGCGAAAACGGCGTTTTTCAGCTGTTTTGGCCCATCGAACAAAATTTTTGACCGTAGCCATCGAAGATGTGTTTCAATTGCACAATACCAGTGCAGTGCTGCGGAGCTGTGATGCTTTCGGCATACAAGAACTACATGTGGTCGAAGACCGTTTCGGGCAACGTTTAGACAAGAATATCGCCATGGGGGCCGAACAATGGGTAGATGTCAGCCGTTACCGATCAAGCCAAGAGTGCATGAATGTATTGAAGAACAAGGGATATCAAATAGTTGCCACTACCCCCCATAATGATTCCGGTTTGTTGCAAGGGTTTCAATTGAAGACAAAAACGGCGCTTTTTTTTGGCACTGAAAAAGAAGGACTCAGTGAAGCGGTAATGCAACAGGCCGATGGCTTTTTGAAGATACCCATGCAGGGGTTTTCTGAAAGTTTGAATATTTCAGTATCGGCCGCCATCATCATTCAAGAATTGACACAAAGGCTTCGTAAGAGCGACCTAAAATGGCAGCTGACCGATGATGAAATGATGGCCAAACGCTTTGATTGGGTAAAAAAGTCTATCAAAAATGTGGAAGCAATCATCGGCAGATACCGTTCAAGCTGACTTTTTTGTACATTGTAGGTCTAACCAATTCAAAGAGTAGATGACAACATTACTTTACATTTTAGGGGGCATTGTTTTGCTGGTGTTATTATTGGCCTTGATCGCTCCGAAGACGTACGATGTTTCACGATCGATAGTAGTTGCAAAACCAAAGAATGAGGTTTTTGCCTATTTGCGGTCGCTCAAAAAACAAGATGAGTGGTCGCCATGGAGCAAAAAAGACCCAGACATGCACAAAGAGTTTCGTGGTACCGATGGTGAGGTAGGGGCCGTTAGCTATTGGAAGGGCAATAAAGAAGTTGGGGAGGGTGAACAAGAGATCACCAAGATTGTTGATGGTGAGCGTGTCGAGTCAGAGCTACGCTTTTTGAAACCTTTTAAATCGACTTCTGATGCCTATATGACCACCGAAGACTCAGGTAATGGGGGCACCAAGGTAACTTGGGGCTTTTCGGGCAAAAACAAGTTTCCGATGAGCATCATGATGTTGTTCATGAGCATGGACAAAATGGTGGGAAAGGATTTTGAGGAAGGATTGGAAAGCCTAAAGGCAAAATTGGAAGAATAACCGCATAACGATTATGGCCCAGGATGATAGTGTGATTTAATATGAAACAAAATATGGTAGGCTGGTTCGAAATTCCCGTGGTGGACATGGATCGTGCCAAAAAATTTTACGAAGAAGTATTTCAGATTGAAATTCAGGTGCAAGACTTTGGCGGTACGTTGATGGGCTGGTTCCCATGGGATGAAGGGTTACATGGTTGTTCTGGGTCACTTATTTTGCAACCTGAGTGGTACATACCCAACCGAAAAGAAGGGGTGCTCATCTATTTTTCGAGCGATGATGTACAAAACGAACTCAATAGGGTAGAAACAGCGGGTGGCCGTATTCTAAAACCCAAGACCCTGATCAGTGCTGAAGTAGGGTATATGGGACTTTTTCATGATTCGGAGGGCAATCGAATCGCCCTGCATTCGAGAAAATAAGCGTTTCTGTACTGTGCCATAAACCTGGCTTGCCCCTGTTGAACAAAGATGGCTACTCTACCAATTCTAAAAGAGCCATATCAAAATCGTTTTCAAGGGTAACCCTACCATTCTTGACAACGACCTCGGTATTTGAATAGGTATCGCGAAGCTTGGTGCCATTGCCAAAGAATCCTTTGACCCTAAGTGATTTTTTTCCTTCGGGCAAATTAAGACCGATGACCACTTTATCTTTGTACTCACCTTCGACATAAGTTCTAGAAAATACATAGGGTTTTGAGGCCAAACGCTTGTGCTTGCCGGCACCCACGGCTGGGTGATCTCTTCTAAACTGCCCCAGTTTTTGCCAATGCGCATGAATTTTTTGAATTTTGGGTATGCTGTCCAAATCTTCCCAATTCATAAAGGATCGTAGGGTGGCATCACCTTGTGTACCTTCAATAATCAACGGTCTGGATGTTTCATCGCCATAATATACCTGTGAAGCCCCCGGTGTCAAGAGCAATACATTGGCAGATTTATATGGTTGGGTACGTTCTTGGTCAAATGGGCTGCCATCGTCATGTGAAGTAAGGTAGTTGAGCACACTTTTGCCCTTTAATTTGGTATGTAATAAAGAGCTGTACTTTCTAAAGATTTTCTCATAACTGTTTTTGGCATCATATTTCAACTCAAAGTTGATAAGGCTTTTGAATCCATGGTCAAAATAATCGACCTTCTTGTCGCCAAAATTGAAAAACCTTCCACCTGAGATGCCATAGTTATAGACCTCGCCGACCATGTAAAATTCATTGTTGTCCAAGACTTGGTTGGGATGTTTCTTTTTCCAGGTCCCGAAGGCGTAATCTGCTTCTTTTTTGAGTTCGGCCCAAGCATTTTCATTGACGTGCTTTACGGTATCTACTCGAAATCCATCCACCCCAAACTCGTGTATGTAATCGGTTAGCCACTTAATGATATAAAAACGTGGTGCCCTTGGGTAGCCGGTTCGTTCAAAAAACAACTGTAGCTCATCGAGTTCTTGGCTCAAACGACCCTCTTCTTTCCACTTGGCCAAGAGGGCATCGGGCAATTCGACTGGCTCATCTGACTCGGTCAGTACATCAGGCAAATTCTTGACAAGCGTACAGGCGGTGGTGTTTTCGTAAGTATCAAAGGTACAGGCAGGTTCGGTGCGCACCCATTCTGAAGGCCAGACGGGGTCTTTCACGGTAACCGGTCCGGTATGGTTCAAAACCACATCCAAGAGAATACGTATGCCCTTTGAATGGGCCATTTTTACCAATTCTCCCAGTTCTTTTTTGTCGCCGAAATTGGGGTCTAAGGTGGTCCAATCCTTTGTCCAATACCCATGATAGCCATAGGTATTGCCGGTACCTTCATCGGTCGCCCCATGTATTTGCTCAACTACGGGCGTGAACCAGATGGCGTTGATACCCAGATCAGTGAAGTATCCCTCTTTGATTTTCTGGGTAATCCCGACTATATCACCGCCCATGAACCCCCTTAGCACCGCCGTGCTGTCAGTTCTTTCGAAACTCACGTCATTTTCAGGATTTCCATTGTTGAACCTGTCGGTAAGCAGAAAATAAATGTTGGCCCCTTCCCAAACAAAAGGGGCTTTCTTTTTGGGTTCAATTACGGTAGCAGTGGTATCGTTGGTAGGTTTTTTGGGTTGTCTCGGGTTTTTTTTGCAACCAAAAAGAAAGGACAATATCGACATAGCGATAAGTAGTTTTTTCATCTTCAGGGATTTTGCCTAAAGCTAAAAAATGCGAACGTAATTATAAAATTTATTTGTGGCCAAAATCAATTTCTGTTGAGTACCTTGTACTCTTCATAACAACTGCTGATGGCATCTAAAATTTGCAGGTCATTGGCAGTCATGATGAACGATTTCGAGTAATTGCAATTGTTCAAAATATCTTCGATATCGACCTTCTCAAGCTGTAACAACTGGGTAAGTGTCTCGCGGTCAAACTTTGAGGCCAAGAGATTACGGATCTCATCATCTTCTTTCATTTTTCGAAGTTTGCGCATCTGTTGCGGTTTTTTGCCAAAGAGATTGCGCAACAAATCTGCCGGATTCAATATGGCCCCCAAGACTTTGGTCACTGCACTCGGACTCTTATTGCCTGCCTCATAGCTTCTATTGAGGCCAGAAATGCTGTATTGATATGAATTGTTGATGGGTAGGTTCTTTACATCGATTTCAAGGTAACCGGTAAGCTGATACGGCCTTACGATCACTTCTTCAAGTGCATAGGCCAATTCGGTCAATGCAATCTTCGTGTCACCAAATCGAAACATGTCATTGGTGACCCTTACCTTTTGGGGTTTGAACCCCAGATAGGTGAGATACAAAGTGTCATTGACAGCGGCCGTAATGGCAAACTTCCCTTCTGGATTCGTGATGGTACCGATAACCTTGTTCAAGTTAATGATATGCACACTTTCCAAAGGTAAATCGGTCTGTGCATTGACCACGGTGGCAGTCAATTCTTGGGAAGGAAAGGTATTTTCTTCTTGGGAAAATCCTTTAAAACAGACCAGTAAGAAAACCAAAGGGAAAAGTTTTTTCATGCAGCAATTTTCGTCATAAAAATACTAAACAAAGAAGATAGGGCCTCGAAATTAATATACCCTTAACTAAAAGAAGCCCTGTTTTCTCTTGTTTTTGCGGTTTCTCGACTTGCCTTTACCCTCTTTGAATGATGACCTCTTGTCTTTTCTTCGGCCCCTATTTTTG
>JANQOD010000199.1 GCA_028289745.1 Allomuricauda sp.
AGGCTTTCCTTGCCAGATTCATCCAATAACCTGTCCATGAATTTTTCCATCGACATTTTCAAGAACCCTTGCTGCTCTTCAGGCAGTACCTCATTGGCAAATGCATCAATGAACAGATGCACGTTTACTTCGGTGGCAGAAGGCGTATCTGTCTTGGGCAGTATAACATCTA
Organism: Allomuricauda sp.; assembly: GCA_028289745.1. Taxonomy (GTDB): domain Bacteria; phylum Bacteroidota; class Bacteroidia; order Flavobacteriales; family Flavobacteriaceae; genus Flagellimonas_A. Next base: position 173 of record JANQOD010000199.1, read on the forward strand.
CCATTTGCGCTAGGGCATAGCCCTTATCTTTTTCAAAAAAGGAAGGAACCCACTCTGCATAAGGGCCCTTTTCTTTACAAGATTGCAATACGCTCAGTAATGCGGGTGTGGCGGCGGCGTAACCAAATACCATTCCCATATTTTTCAGTGCTGATCTTCGTTTCATTAGATATTTCCTTTTTTAAGTTCTTGTGCCGCATGATTGGCCGCCCTTGCGGTGAAGGCCATATAGGTCAGTGATGGGTTTACACAGGCCGATGAGGTCATAAAGGCCCCGTCGGTCACGTAGACGTTTTTACAGGCGTGAATTTGGTTGTGGCCATTGAGTACGGAAGTTCTTGGGTCACGTCCCATTCGGGCGGTACCCATTTCATGGATTCCCAAACCAATGGCGCCGGGGTTGTCATAAGGCTCAATGTCTCGAAGGCCTGCCTTGGTGAGCATTTCTACGGCTTGCTCTTTCATATCTTCGCGCATCTTCCATTCGTTTTCCTTGAATTCAGCATCAAAGGTAACTGTGGGCAACCCCCATTGGTCCAATTTGTCATAATCGAGGGTCATACGGTTGTCTTCATAGGGCAAAACCTCACCGAAGCCCCCCACGCCCATGGTCCAGCCCCCTGGTTTGAGAATGGCATCTTTGAGCGCCTTGCCGTGTGATAGTTCGGTGATGGTATCTTCCCAATTGCCCCTTGCGGCGCCTCCTTGATACCCGTAACCTCTAATAAACTTGTCGGTGTTTGAATCGCCCCCCAAATTCCTGAATCTAGGGATATAGATTCCGCCCGGTTTACGGCCTTTATAGTATTTATCTTCGAAGCCATCGAATTTGCCCGAGGCACCGACACCGAGATGATGGTCCATGATGTTTCGGCCCAATTGATCGGAATCGTTCCCCATTCCATCAGGAAACCTGTCAGACCTAGACTGCATTAGAATGGCGGTAGAGGCAATGGCAGAGGCACATAGAAATATTACCTTGGCCTTGAATTCAAATTCTTCTTTTGTTACCCGGTCGATTACCTTTACACCGGTCGCTTTTTTGGTGTTGGGGTCATAGATTACTTGGTGTACGATAGCATCTGGCCTTAAGGTCATGTTGCCAGTTGCTTCTGCCGCGGGCAAGGTAGATGAAAGACTACTGAAATAGGCCCCGAACGGACACCCGCGAATGCAACGGTTTCTAAACTGGCAACGGATCCTTCCATCTCCTTCATAGCGCTTATCGCTGTTTATATGTGCTATGCGACCGGCCGTGATGACCCTGCCGTCAAAGTGCTCTGCAACTTTTTCGCGTACATGCTGCTCAACGCAATTCAACTCCATCATGGGCTCAAACACGCTATCGGGCAATTGCGGTAGTCCCAAGGGTTCGCCCGAAATACCTACATATTTTTCAACATGTACGTACCAAGGGGCTATATCTTCATACCTAACGGGCCAATCTACGCCCATACCATCTTTTATATTGGCCTCGAAATCGAGGTCGCTCCAACGGTAACTATGCCGGCCCCACATTATCGAACGCCCACCGACATGGTAGCCCCGCATCCAATCGAATCGCTTGGTCTCATTGTAGGGGTGTTCCAGGTCATTGACAAACCAATGTTTTGAATCGGCCCGGGTCGTATAACCTGTTCTGCTTTGTTTTTCCTGTTTTTTAAGATCGTCTTGAGTAGGTTGCCTGGCATGGGGGAAATCCCAAGTATCCATATGGGCCGTCGTGTAATCGTCACGGTGCTTGACCATCCTGCCCCTTTCGAGTACCAAGGTTTTCAGTCCGTTTTCACAAAGCTCTTTAGCCGCCCAACCACCACTAATGCCAGTGCCGACCACAATGGCATCATACGAAGCTTGTTCTTCGTTGTAATAGAATTTACTCATGTATCCTGACCTGTTTATCCTTTAAAAGTATTAAATATTAAATTAATTTTCTACATTTAATCCATAGGTCTATTGAGAATTCCGCACTATAACGTTGTAGTGGTTTTCGATTATTTAACAATCAGAATTTTAGTCGATCGATTATGAAAAGAAGACATTTTATCGGCAGCAGTGCCAAGGTAGGGGTAGGGCTTTCACTAGTAGGAATCTATGCCTGCAAGAATACCGGAAAGAAAGAGGAAGAAACCGAAGAGGAGGTCACCACAGAGACGGTCGTCGAACCTTTTTTCAAACTTTCTTTGGCACAATGGTCCATCCATAAAATGATCCGCAACGATGGTGTCGATCCCTACACCTTTGCCGAGAAGGCCAAGGCTTGGGGCTTTGAAGGATTGGAATATGTAAGCGGGCTGTACCACCCTACTTTGGAAAAGGATGATTTTTCTGAAGCGGTGATGAAAGAATTTGTTGATAAGAGCAATGCCGAAAGTGAAAAGCACGGGCTAAAAAACCTATTGATAATGGTCGATGGCCAAGGAGCTTTGGCCGCTTCTGATGCTGCCGAGCGCAGGGCCGCGGTTGAAAGCCATCATAAATGGGTCGATGCCGCCGCTGCGATGGGCTGCCATTCCATCAGGGTCAATCTACAGGGCACCATGGATCCAGAAGAGTGGGTAGAAACCTCGGTCGATGGGCTGACACAATTGGCCAATTATGCCAAAGACAAGAATATCAATATCATTGTAGAAAACCATGGCGGACCCTCATCAAATGCCGCTTGGTTGGCCGAGGTGATGAAAAAGGTAAATATGCCCAACTGTGGTACCCTGCCCGATTTCGGCAATTTCTGCATCAAACGTGAAGATGGCTCGTACTACGAATCAAAGTGCTTGGAAGAATATGACAAATATAAGGGGGTCGAAGAATTGATGCCCTATGCCAAAGCGGTCAGTGCAAAGTCATACGATTTTGATGAAGAGGGCAACGAGACAAAGATCGATTATGGGCGTATGTTGAAGATCGTTGAAGAGGCGGGCTACACCGGTTATATAGGGGTTGAATATGAAGGCAACGGGTTAACGGAGGAAGAAGGGATCTTGGCCACGAAGAACCTCTTGTTGAACGCAGCAAAAAAACTGGCTTAGTCTTCTGTCATTACGTATATGAAAGCACTTTTTAACCAACTGTTCGACTATAACTTCTATTGCAATCGCAAACTGATCGAAGAATGTGCGACAATGAAAGAAGTTCCCGCAAAGAGTGCTGCACTTTTTAGCCATATCTTGAACGCCCACCACATTTGGAATCATCGCTTGCTTAAGAAACCCCATGATTTTGGGGTATGGCAAGAACACTCGATGACCGATTGGCAAGATATTCATTACGACAACCAGCGAACATCTTTCGAGATCATCACCAATACCGAAGATTTTGAAAAGCGGGTAGAATATGAAACCACCGAAGGGCGAACATTTGCAAACGATCTAAAAGATATTCTTTTTCATATTGTAAACCACTCGACCCACCATAGGGGCCAAATATTGATGGATTTTAGGGCAAACAATATAGAACCCAAGGCCTTGGACTATATTTTTTATAGACGCTGACAAGCCAAATGAGCACCAAGACAAAGTTTCAGCTTTCATTCATGATGTTCCTCGAATTTTTTATTTGGGGGGGCTGGTTCGTGACATTGGGTACTTTTTTGGGAAACAACCTGAACGCGACCGGGGGTGAAATAGCACAGGCATTCTCTACCCAATCATGGGGGGCGATAATCGCACCGTTT
>JANQOD010000114.1 GCA_028289745.1 Allomuricauda sp.
AATACTTTTTTCAGATTATGGAATATCTCTGTGCCCATCTGCATGGCATGGCTGAAATCTTTTGCCTTTACGGGCATCACCATAAATTCTTGAAAAGCAATTGGCGCGTCTGAGTGAGATCCCCCATTGATGATATTCATCATGGGAACAGGCAATGTATGGGCGCTGACCCCGCCCACATAACGATAAAGGGGCATACCCAATTCATTGGCCGCAGCTTTTGCAACGGCAAGTGAAACGCCCAAAATAGCATTGGCGCCCAACTTTGATTTGTTCGGGGTACCATCTAATGCGATCATGGTCTCATCGATATGGTTCTGGTCAAAAACCGAGGCCCCAACCAATTCTTCAGCAATGACCGTATTGACATTGTCGACCGCTTTTGAAACACCTTTGCCCATGAAAGACTTTCCTCCATCTCGAAGTTCAACAGCCTCGTGCTCTCCCGTTGAGGCCCCTGACGGTACGGCGGCCCTTCCTAAAATACCGTTTTCCGTTACTACATCGACCTCTACCGTAGGATTACCACGTGAGTCTAAAATCTGTCTTGCATGGATATTGATAATGATGCTCATCTTTTTCTCTTTATAGTTGGAATTTAATGCGACGAAGATACAAAAGGACTCGCTTTAAGCTTCATGATAATGGTCATAAAACACTGAAAAATAACCGAAAAGTAAACTACAACGTTTTAGTTCTGGCTAGCTTTTATAGCCTCAAAGAACTGGTCGAACAGATAATCGGCATCATGTGGCCCTGGACTCGCTTCTGGGTGGTATTGCACAGAGAACACGTTCTTGTACTTCATCTTGATACCCGCCACGGTCTGGTCGTTGAGATGGGTATGGGTAATTTCCAAATCTGGGTTGGCCTCCGTTTCTTCACGATTGATGGCAAAACCATGGTTCTGGGAGGTAATCTCTCCCTTGCCCGTCATTAAATTTAAGATAGGATGATTGATACCGCGGTGCCCATGGTGCATTTTATAGGTAGATACGCCATTGGCCAAGGCCAACACTTGGTGGCCCAGACAGATACCGAACAAAGGCTTGTTGGTCTTCAAAATTTCCTTGGTCGTATCAATGGGCTCTGTCAATGGTTCTGGATCACCGGGTCCGTTTGAAATGAAATACCCGTCCGGTTCAAAATCTTGCATTTCTTTGATCGTGGCAGTATATGGGAACACCTTTATATACGCATCGCGTTTGGCAAGATTTCTGAGAATGTTCTTCTTGATACCGATGTCAAGGGCCGAAATTCTGTATTTGGCCTTTTCATCACCATAGAAATAAGGTTTTTTGGTAGAAACTTTTGAGGCAAGTTCCAACCCTTTCATGCTAGGTACCTTTTTCAGTTCTTCTTTCAATTTTGCCACATCGTCTACCTCTGTAGAGATCAAAGCGTTCATGGCGCCATTGTCACGAATATAGCTCACCAGCGCACGGGTATCGACATCAGAAATGGCCAAGAGGTTGTTTTCACTTAAAAAATCCTCCAGACTTTTATCGGCGGCAGGTCTTGAGTAGTGATAGCTAAAGTTCTTACAGATCAATCCTGCAATTTTAATGGAATCTGATTCGACCTCATCACCATGGGTACCGTAGTTGCCTATGTGGGCATTGGTGGCTACCATCAATTGACCGAAGTACGAAGGGTCGGTAAAAATTTCTTGGTAACCCGTCATACCTGTATTGAAACAGACCTCGCCATAGGCCGTTCCTTCCTTGTTGCCAACGGCTTTACCATAAAAGATGGTTCCATCTTCCAATAATACAAGCGCTTTTTTTCTTTCTTGGTATTTCATATGATGTAACTTCCTTTAATCAGATAGTGTCAAAGTATTGCAAGATTCTTAACATATCTTCCTCTTCTTTATAAGAGAGTTTATTTTCATTTGCATATTCGATCACTTCGGACTTTTGTTTGCCCGCCAACTTAGAAATCCCTTTTTTGTTCAAAGTGATAGGAACCATCTCGTCATTGTCATCTGAGCGGATAAAAAAGTTTTCAAAAATCACAACTTTATCTTCGCCCAATTTCTGCATGGTCATGGGGTTTACCGCAGCTTTTTTCAGCCTGTAGGCATATCGCTTAAAAAAACTTATTCTATTCCCTTCCCATATCTTTTGATAGTACTTGCCGTCAGTTTTTGACCTTACAAATTCGTCACCTGCAAAAACCAGCTGCTTTATGGCGCTCGATTCTAAAACAAAAACAGAATCTTTTGATGCCTTGACCTCAAACTTGTCTTCGGTAATATTGTAGTTGGCATCACTCAATTTCAATGATTTCCCATCCAAAGTCTCAATGGCCAGCGAATTATCCCAATCCTTATGAAGATGCACTGAGGAAGGTGCTTTGACATCATTACTTTTTTGGGAATCCATGAAAATGTTTCTAAAATCGGTATTGTAGTTACTGAACAGAACATCTGTTTGTGGGTTATTTTGCGTTCCTGCCAGATTTGACTGAGAGAATACATACGAGGGCGAAAAAGCGCACATTTGTATAAAAAGGGGCACTATCAATAAGCTGTTCTTAATTTTATGAATATCCATTATAAACAATTCCATTTTATTCATTTTCGTTTACACATTATCCATTTGAAATCTACACCATAAAGGTATTTATAAAAAGTGAGTATATGCTATTTTATCAAAAAAGGATTCAAGGCAAATTTCCGATTAAAAGTGTTTTGCTTTTTGGCCCAAGACTTTAATAATTGAAACAAAAAAGGATAAGTTTCAAAAACTTATCCTTTTCCAAAAATCCTTTCGATCAACGACATCTTATTCTTCTGAATCATCGGTTTTTTGTGTCTCAACAGGTGCTGCTGCCTCGACTTTCTTTCCACCACCTCTTCTGCTTCTTCTTGTTGATTTCTTTTTAGGCTTACCTGCATTGTAAAGCTCGTTGAAATCAACCAGTTCTATCATTGCCATATCGGCATTGTCGCCCAATCGGTTACCCAATTTAATGATTCGGGTATAACCCCCTGGTCGGTCACCTACTTTTTCTGCCACCGTACCGAACAATTCGGTCACCGCATACTTGTTTCGTAGATTACTGAAAACAATTCTGCGGTTATGCATGCCCTTTTCGGCCGTTTGGTTATTCTCGCCTTTCGATTTGGTAATCAAAGGTTCGATGAATTGCTTCAAGGCCTTCGCTTTGGCAACGGTGGTATTGATTCGCTTATGTTCGATCAAAGAACATGCCATGTTTGCCAACATCGCCTTTCGGTGGGCGGCCGTTCTTCCTAAATGATTGAATTTCTTTCCGTGTCTCATCTTTCTATGTTATCATCTTGCTACCAAACCCTGACGGTTATCGTCAGAGGAGCAAAATATGATTATTAGTCCTTATCCAATTTATATTTGCTCAGATCCATACCAAATTGGAGTCCCTTGTTGATGACCAACTCTTCCAACTCGGTCAAAGATTTTTTACCAAAGTTTCTGAACTTCATCAAGTCATTTTTGTTGAATGATACCAAATCACCCAATGTATCGACCTCTGCCGCCTTCAAACAATTAAGGGCCCGTACAGAAAGGTCCATGTCGACCAATTTGGTCTTCAACAACTGGCGCATGTGCAATGATTCTTCATCATAGGTCTCTGTTTGGGCAATCTCATCGGCCTCAAGGGTAATACGCTCATCAGAGAACAACATGAAATGATGAATCAACACTTTGGCAGCCTCGGTCAAAGCATCTTTAGGATGGATCGAACCATCAGTGGCAATTTCAAAAACCAACTTTTCATAGTCGGTCTTTTGTTCAACCCTGAAGTTTTCGATACTGTACTTCACATTCTTCACAGGGGTAAATACTGAATCGACAGCGATGGTGCCCAAAGGTGCATTCGACTTTTTGTTCTCTTCAGCAGGAACATAACCACGGCCTTTTTCGATGATCACCTCAAGATTGATGGATACTTTTGAATCCATATTGCAGATGACCAAGTCAGGGTTCAATACTTGATAGCCAGAAATGAACTTCTGAAAATCACCTGCGGTCAATTGGTCTTTTCCACTAACGGAAACAGCTACCGTTTCACTTTCAACATCGTCGATCTGACGCTTGAAACGTACCTGTTTCAGGTTCAAGATAATCTCGGTCACATCTTCAACAACACCGGGAATTACCGAAAACTCGTGCTCAACACCATCGATTCGTACCGATGTGATCGCAAAACCTTCCAATGAGGAAAGTAACACCCGTCGAAGCGCATTGCCGACGGTAAGACCATAACCAGGTTCCAAAGGGCGAAATTCAAATTTCCCCTCGAAATCTGTTGAGTCTATCATTATAACTTTATCGGGCTTCTGAAAATTAAGTAATGCCATAATTAGGATACGTGTTGTATTATTTTGAGTATAACTCGACGATTAATTGTTCTTTGATGTTCTCTGGAATCTGAAGTCTTTCGGGTACCGATACGAACGTGCCTTCCTTTTTTTCGGGGTTCCAGGTGATCCACTCATAGACTGAACTGTTCGCATCCAATGAGTTTTGAATCGATTGAACAGATTTTGACTTCTCACGAACACCGACCACATCACCTGCACGTAAGGTATAGGAAGGAATGTTCACTACCTCGCCATTAACCGTGATATGGCGGTGCGAAACCAATTGTCGTGCGCCCCTTCTTGAAGGAGACAGCCCCATTCTGTAGACCACATTGTCTAGTCTTGATTCACACAATTGCAGCAAAACCTCACCGGTAACACCTTCACGACGTTTTGCTTGGGCAAATAGGTTTCTAAATTGTCTTTCAAGTATGCCGTAGGTATATTTGGCTTTTTGCTTCTCCATCAACTGAATAGCATACTCTGATTTCTTTCCTCGGCGACGATTGTTACCGTGCTGGCCAGGGGGGTAGTTCTTTTTTTCGAATGACTTGTCGTCTCCGAAAATCGCTTCTCCGAACTTCCGTGCGATTTTTGTTTTTGGTCCTGTGTATCTTGCCATCTTCTTAGTTTTTGAAAGTGCGATTATGAATTAAGGCTTATCCTTCGATAATCTTTGATGCACTTCAGTGAGATATCCACCTTACGGCGGACAGGTTATTATCAAATAATTATTAAACTCTTCTTCTTTTTGGAGGCCTACAACCATTGTGCGGTAGTGGGGTCACATCGATGATCTCAGTCACCTCTATGCCTGAATTGTGAATGGTTCTAATGGCAGATTCCCTACCATTACCAGGCCCTTTCACATAGACCTTCACTTTTCTCAAACCAGCTTCATGAGCCGTTTTGGCACATTCTTCAGAGGCTATCTGGGCAGCATAAGGGGTATTTTTCTTAGAGCCCCTAAAACCCATTTTACCAGCTGATGACCAAGCGATCACATCGCCTTTTTTGTTGGTCAAAGAAATGATGATATTATTGAATGAGGCGGTAATGTGGGCCTCACCGGTAGCATCAACGACTACCTTTCTTTTCTTTGTTGTCTTGGTGTTTGCTTTTGCCATATTTTTAGTTTGTAGTTGTTAGTTTATAGTTGTTAGAATCCTAAACATTTCCATTTCAAACAGATTCATCTAACAGCTAACTACTAAAAACTGATATCAAAATTATTATTTAGTTGCTTTCTTCTTGTTGGCAACTGTTTTACGTTTTCCTTTTCGTGTTCTAGAGTTGTTTTTGGTGCGCTGGCCCCTCAATGGCAA
>JANQOD010000207.1 GCA_028289745.1 Allomuricauda sp.
CAAGGGTCCCAGCCCCAGCCCCAGTTGTCATAGACATTTATGGTAAGGTTTGTCGGATTGTCGCCCCAACCAGGATTGCCAACATAATTATTATTGTCGGCAAAATAATCGGTCTGCTCACCAATTTGAAGGCTGTCGTTTTCAACGCCGCTATAATAGCTATCGACATCGGTGAAGATCTCACTTTCCAATATCTGACCATATAGGTCGGCTTTTTGCCCAAAGTATTCACCATATTGATTGCTTTCTTGATTCTCTTGCGCTACGGCCTCAGCAGATTTTTTCTCTACACGCACCACGCGACGGCTATCTGCATAGATGCCATCATCTTCATAGTACGAAGCCTGTTGGTATGAACCACAGGACACTAAAAATATGGCAACCGTTGTCAAAGCGGCTGCTAGTTGAAATTTTTGGCGGGGTAAAGTAAGGCGCATCCTATCAAATTTTATTGTTGAACATACTAAAAATAGTTAGTTTTACCGTTCTATTTTCGTTAATAATGTCACAAGTTTTGTGCCAAAGTACATTAGATGGGTAAAAATTTGACAAGTCGTGCCGAGGATTATTCCAAATGGTACAATGAACTTGTAATCAAAGCAGATTTAGCAGAGAATTCTGGAGTCAGGGGCTGTATGGTCATTAAACCTTATGGATTCGCCATTTGGGAGAAGATGCAGGCCGGTCTCGATAAAATGTTCAAGGATACCGGGCACGAGAATGCCTATTTTCCGATTTTTATCCCGAAATCATACTTGAGCAAAGAGGCCAGTCATGTTGAAGGCTTTGCAAAAGAATGCGCAGTGGTTACCCATTACAGGCTCAAGAATGCCGATGATGGTAGTGGAATCGTTGTCGATGATGAAGCCAAATTGGAAGAGGAACTTATTGTAAGGCCTACTTCAGAGACCATTATTTGGGATACCTATCGCCGCTGGATCCAATCATACCGAGACTTACCTTTGTTAATCAATCAATGGGCCAATGTGGTGCGTTGGGAGATGCGTACCCGACTTTTTCTACGTACCGCCGAATTTTTATGGCAAGAAGGTCATACGGCCCACGCTACAGAAGAGGAAGCCTTGGAAGAGGCCGAAAAGATATTGCATGTCTATGCCGATTTTGCTGAAAACCATATGGCCATGCCGGTCATCAAAGGCACGAAGACAGAGAGCGAGCGTTTTGCAGGTGCCGAAGAAACCTATTGTATCGAGGCATTGATGCAAGATGGCAAGGCCTTACAAGCAGGTACTTCCCATTTTTTAGGCCAAAACTTTGCCAAAGCCTTTGATGTCAAATTCGCCACGAAAGAGGGCAAGCAAGATTATGTCTGGGCCACCTCTTGGGGCGTCTCAACGCGTTTGATGGGCGCATTGATCATGACCCACAGTGATGACAATGGTTTGGTACTGCCCCCAAAACTGGCCCCCATTCAAGTGGTCATCGTACCCATTTACAAGGGGATGGAACAGTTGAATGCCATCTCTAAAAAAGTAGAGCCTTTGGTAAATGAACTACGGGCGAAGGGAATTACGGTAAAATATGATGATCGTGACACCCATAAGCCAGGGTTCAAATTCAACGAGTATGAACTAAAGGGCGTACCCGTTCGATTGGCCGTAGGCCAGCGCGACCTCGAAAATGGTACGTTCGAAGTTGCCAGGAGGGACACCTTGCAAAAAACGTCTATTGCAGCCGAAAACACAGTGGCGCATATCGAACAGCTGTTGAAAGATATTCAACAGCATATATATGATAGGGCCTTACGGCGCCAAAAGAACCATATTAGCGAGGTTGACACCTATGAGGAGTTCAAGACCGTTTTGGAAGAAAAGGGAGGTTTCATCTCAGCCCATTGGGACGGTACTAGGGCCACTGAAGAAAAAATAAAGGATGAAACCAAGGCAACGATAAGATGTATTCCATTGAATGTAGGTGAAGAGATTGGCAAATGTATGGTAACCGGGCAGCCATCGCCCTATCGTGTGCTATTTGCCAAAGCCTATTAAAAAAGTGGTGAGCGCCTGTTGCAATACTTAAAAATAGTTGTATTTTTGCACCCGCCTGAAAGGTAAATGGTCCCATTTTCTTTTGGGTTTGTTCTTTGAAGTGACAATGGCCCGTTCGTCTAGGGGTTAGGACGCCAGGTTTTCATCCTGGTAACAGGGGTTCGATTCCCCTACGGGCTACTGAAAAATACAGAATTGAGAATGT
>JANQOD010000233.1 GCA_028289745.1 Allomuricauda sp.
ATCTTATCCTATTTCTTGGTGTAATAAATCGAGGCCGTCCCTGATTATTTTTTGGTGCGGTTGTTTTGAGACACATACGAATTCGGTAAGGGCAAAATCTTCTGGCGCCACTTCATAGAGGCCCAATTGCTCCATCTCATCAAGATCCTTTACCATACAGGCCTTCAACAATTGAAGTGGGTAGATATCTAACGGAAATACTTCTTCATACAAGCCCGTGACCACAAATGCGCGATGCTCGCCGTTGGTATTGGTGTCGAGGTCATATTTCTTGTTGGGCCGCATCCAGGAAAAGGTCAAGGCCCTTGTCGTTGAGATCTTGTTGAAAACCGGTTTGTTCCATCCAAAAAATTCATAATCATCACCCTCTGGAATGGCGGTAACCGTATTATTGTAAAAACCTACATAGCCATCGGGCTTCACTTTCGACCCCGTCAACACATCTCCATTGATGAGCCTGAAATTCTTCATGCCCACCCCACTGGCATATAAAAAAGTGGATATCTCGGCCCCGATCTTGGTCGTATAGTATTTGGGCGCCTTGACGGCCGAGCCGGTCAATGCAATGGTTCGCTCTGCTTTGAACCTTCCGGTCAGTAGCCACTCGCCGATAATGATAAGGTCTTGGGGAGATAGGGTCCATACCACTTCCCCTTTATTGATCGGGTCAATTTTATTGATCTGGGTTCCTACCAGACCCGCTGGGTGCGGACCCGATACCTTGTGTAGGGCAATGCCCTCCATTTTACTGAAAGGTGATGTCGAGGTGTTGCCGACCGAAACGTGAATCGAACCCGGTGTCATCTTTGCAAGGGCATTGATGGCAACCTGCACTTCTTTCTCCTTTCCCCTTAAAACATAGTCAACCTCTGCGGCCAAAGGTGCCGTCGTGTAGCCAGAAATGAAAATGCCCTTGGGCACCATATCTGGATCGGCGATAATGTCATAGGGCCGCTGTTTGATAAACGGCCAGCAACCTGATTTTAGCAATGCCCCCCTAATTTCGTCTCCATCTGCCCTGTCAAGGTCGATTTTACCATCTGTGTGGAAGACCTGCTCTTTGTCAGCCAAGATCTTCAAGGTCAAGATGCGCCTTCTGGCCCCCCTTACAATCTCTACCAACTCTCCACTGACCGGAGAGACGAAGAGCATGTCTTCAATCTTCTTGTTGTAAAAAATAGGTTCACCGGCTTTGATTTCGGCACCTTCTTTCACCAACATTTTGGGTGTGATGCCATGAAAATCATCTAAATTGAGAGCGTAAACGTTACTGATGACGGCTTTTGAAGTTGTCTGTTCTGCAGCCCCGATAAGGTTGATGTCCAACCCTTTTTTGATTCGGATGTCTCTAGACATATTGTTTGTGGACGTTTCGTTAACTATATTTCGTGCAAATTTATGGCTTATCATGGAAATTACCTTGCCCTAAACAGGCGGAGGCCATTTATTTATATTCATTCTAAATAATTTATCGTGAGCATGGCTCCACACTACTGTTTTCAGGCATACTTTTTGTTTACCTTTACCCACAAAATAAGCGATAAATGCGGTTTTTGATTAAACAAATACCCTTTCTATTTGTCTATATTTCGGTACTGGGCCAAGTACAGGAAGAGGTAAATCCGCCCCCCCATATCAAGACTGTGGTCTTCAAGGGACCGACCGAAGATCAATTTCCGGTCATACGGTTGGGCGAGCGTATTGCCTTAGAGTTTGATGATCTTTCTGCGAGTGAACAAGACTATTATTACAAAATCATTCATTGTGACTATGATTGGACCCCTTCGCAATTATTGAAATCACAGTATTTGCAAGGCAACGATAATCAGCGTATCATCGACCATCAAAACAGCTACAACACACTTCAGCCCTATTCGAACTATCGCCTGGCCATACCCAACAACGAAGTAAGGCTCAGGGCCAGTGGCAATTATGTGCTTGAGATCTACAATATGTACAACGAAATTCAATTCTCGAGGCGATTCGTTGTCTACCAAGATTTGGTGAAAGTGGGCGCCACTGTGAAACGGTCAAGGGATTTCAACTATGTCAATACCAAACAAGTTATACAGTTCACCATTAACACCTCTGGCTTTCAGGTGGTAAACCCCAAAAAAGAGATAAAAGTGGGCATTATAAAAAACCACTATTGGCCCACGGCCATTTACAATATAAAACCCCAGTTTACCATCGGCAATGAACTTGTTTACCGATATGATCAAGAAACGGCTTTTTTTGGGGGCAATGAATTCTTGAACTTTGACACCAAAGATCTACGGGCACCCTCGTTCGCCATCTCGAGGGTCGAGTTCAAAGACCTCTACCACCATTATCTCTTCACCAACGATTACCGCTACGATCAAGAATATACCTTTTTCCCCGACATCAATGGCGATTTTGTGGTCCGTACCCTTCAGGGTGATGATGTGGCGCGTGAGGCCGAGTATTCAGAGGTTCATTTTAGCCTGCCGTACAATGAACTACTCGGGTTAAATGACGTTTATGTCGTGGGCAGGTTCAATAATTTTGACTTTAGTGAAGAGAACAGGATGTCGTTTAATGAAGAAAGTGGGAACATGGAGCTCACTTACCCCATTAAACAGGGTTTCTACAATTACAAGTACGTGGTCAAAAAAGAAGATGGCGAGCTAGATTTCAACCTAGTCTCGGGCAATTTTCATTTTACCGAGAACAATTATCTCATTCTGGTATATTACCGAGATTTCGGCGAGCTTTACGACAGCATCATCGGCATTGGATCTACCAACTCGCGTGATATCAGCAATTGACTTATCTTTAAGGCTTAAACCGACCAAAAAAGATGGGCAAGGGCAAGGGCCTTATCACCAAAGGCAGATATGAGCTTTCGTATCGTGGCACCAAATGTTTGAACTGCGGTCATCCTTTGGATGTCAGCGATAAATACTGCCCTAATTGTTCGCAGGCCAACAGCACCAAAAAATTGGTGCTCAAAGATTTTTTCGATGAGTTTTTTTCCAGTCTTGTCAATTACGATTCAAAACTGCTCAAAACCCTTTATGCGCTTTTGGTGAAACCCGGTACCATTACCAAAGATTATGTCAGGGGCAAAAGAGTTTCTTACACCAATCCGTTTCGGTTTTTACTGAGTTTGGCCTTCATCTATTTTTTGATGTTTACCTACAACAACAACTTCTCGAGTTTAGATAGGTTTGGTGAGCAGCTCAATGACAATATCAAACAAACGGGGCCTCTTTCCTTTTCTTTGGAATCTGGAACGTTCACCAATGACAGCATTGCCCTTAGGGAACAAATTGACAAAGCCTTGAAAGAACAAGATTCGCTGGGCCAGAATACAGCAATGATCACAGAACAGATCAACAATCTGGATTCTTTGATCACTACGGGGCAAAAAGAAGGAATTGAAAAAGATTCCATCATCTTGGCCGATCCAAAGGCCTATTTCAAAACGATCGGTAATAGCACAGACTCAAATATCTTCTTTGAAAAGATGGGCTACTTCGGTCTGTTGATCCGAAACGACTCCGTAGAAAGCTTTCAAGAGGCCCAAACCAAATATGGGATTGAAAATACTGCTTCGAACAGAATGGCTTTCAATTTTTCGAGTAGTGCCTTACGGGCGATTGAAAAGCCAGGTTCATTCATAAATACCACCATTTCAAGGTTGCCGTTCGTCGTATTTTTCTTCTTACCGGTCTTCGCCATTTTTATTTTGGTGGTGTACATCCGTAAAAAATATACCTATACCGATCATTTGATCTTTAGTTTTCACAACCAATCGTTATTATTTATATTGCTCATCCTTAGCTTGATAGTAGATGCCATTTTCAATACGGCGAGTGCAGGATTGTTTTTATTGGTTTTTGCCTTTTACCTGTACAAGGCCATGCGCAAATTCTATGGGCAAGGAAGGTTCAAAACGATTGTTAAATATTTCTTTCTGAACACGGTTTTTACATTTTTGGCCTTTTTGACCATTATGTTGCTGTTTACGGGAAGTGTCTTTACCTATTGAGAATTATGATTACGCAGGTCACCAAGGGGATAAAAGTCTCTGTACATACAAGCTTTGAGGGCACCTTCTTCAAAAACTATAAGATGCACTATGCTTTTGGCTACACCATTACTATTGAAAACCAGGGTAAGGATGTGGTACAGTTGACCGCTAGGCATTGGGACATTCTTGATTCCTTAAAGGAAAAAGAGACCATAGACGGTGAAGGCGTAATCGGCAAAAAACCGGTCATTCAGCCCGGCAAATCGCACACCTATAGTTCAGGCTGCCTCTTGGCATCGCCCATTGGGGCCATGCGCGGCTTTTACAACATGGTGAATTTTTCTTCATCAGAAGAATTTGAGGTTGAAATCCCGACCTTTAAGTTTGCCGCTCCCTTTGCGATGAACTAAGCCCTTTTTCATTTTACTTTCGACATCCCTTTCACTACCTTTGTGGGCATTGTTCAATCCACAAAAATTTCCATGATGGGTAAAGGTTTTTTTCAAGTTCCTATTGCAGTCAACGAACCTATTAAAAGTTATGCTCCGGGCACTCCTGAACGAGAAGAGGTGCTCAAACAATACAAGGTCTATTACGATACACAAGTTGAAGTTCCGCTCTATATAGGATCTGAAGAAATCACGACGGGAAATACCCGCCCCATGTCGCCCCCCCATGAACACCGGCATATTGTGGGCAACTACCATATCGCCGAGAAAAGACACATTGAAAGTGCCATCGCCAATTGTTTGGAAGCCCGCAAAAAATGGGCAGACCTCACTTGGGAGCAGCGGGCCGCCGTATTTCTGAAAGCTGCTGACCTAATTGCGGGTCCGTACAGGGCCAAGATAAATGCCGCCACCATGATGGGCCAGTCAAAGACCATTCATCAGGCAGAGATAGATTCTGCTTGCGAACTGATAGATTTCTTACGGTTCAATGTAGCGTTTATGAGCCAAATCTATGAAGAGCAGCCCGACTCTGCAGAAGGTACTTGGAACCGTGTCGAATACCGCCCTTTAGAAGGGTTTGTCTATGCCATTACCCCGTTCAATTTTACGGCCATTGCCGGAAATCTGCCCGCCAGTGCGGCCATGATGGGGAATGTGGTGGTTTGGAAGCCCAGCGATAGCCAAGTCTATTCTGCAAAGGTGATTATGGATGTCTTCAAGGAAGCTGGCCTGCCTGATGGTGTCATCAACATGGTCATGGGCGATCCCGTAATGATTACCGACACCATTTTGTCAAGTCCTGATTTTTCTGGCTTGCATTTCACCGGCTCGACCACTGTGTTCAAAGCGCTTTGGAAACAGATTGGCAACAACGTTCACAACTACAAGACCTATCCCCGAATTGTGGGTGAAACGGGGGGTAAAGATTTCATCATAGCGCACCCAACGGCCAAACCCAAACAGGTGGCCACGGCCATAACAAGGGGGGCCTTTGAGTTTCAGGGTCAGAAATGCAGTGCGGCCTCGCGGGTGTACCTGCCCAAATCGACCGCTGGCGAGATTTTGGATCTGGTCAAAAAAAATGTTGAAAGCTTTAACAAGCCTGGTTCACCTGAAGATATGTCGAACTTCATCACAGCTGTCATTCATGAAGGTTCATTTGACAAGCTCGCCAGATACATCGACCAGGCGAAAGTTGACAAAAATGCAGAAATCATTGCGGGTGGCGGGCATGACAAATCGGTCGGCTATTTTATTGAACCCACCGTTATTTTGACCACGGATCCCAAATATACCACCATGTGCACCGAACTCTTCGGACCCGTGGTCACTGTGTATGTCTATGAGGATAAGGATTGGGGCAAAACCCTTGAGCTGGTCGATGGCACCTCTGAGTATGCCCTGACAGGCGCCGTACTCTCACAAGACCGTTACGCCATCGATGAGGCTACCAAAGCTTTGCAAAACTGTGCAGGAAACTTCTACATCAATGATAAACCAACAGGTGCCGTAGTAGGGCAACAACCCTTTGGCGGGGCCCGTTCTTCAGGCACCAATGACAAAGCCGGTTCGGCCCAGAACCTGTTGCGTTGGGTATCGCCTCGACTGATCAAAGAAACCTTTGTCAGCCCTGAAGATTACAGCTATCCGTTTTTAGGGTAAAATTCATAATAAAGAATGGTCGAGAACCCATCACCAGAAAAGAGGTGATGGGTTTTTTGTTATCGTAGCCACTTCAGCATTTTAACCAAAATGTAAATTTAAAGTTAATTAATTGTAAATTAATTATATATTTGTGTTATGCGCTTTAGCACAAAGCATATTCAATCTCTCAAAAAAGTTACCACACTTCGTCTAAACCAGTTTTGGTATTTTCTGAAATCGTATGCCAAAAAGTGCCAAAACACTTATGACGAAATATTGAAAACCTGACCTTAATTTTCCCAAAGCCCTTTTGGCTCAATCACCCCCTATTTTGGCCCAAATAGGACGCAATTTGCCCATTATAATTCCATATATTTGATAAAATCCCTGAAAATCAGGGTTGAACAATAAAACACTATTGATGAAAACAGTATTTCTGATTACATGCTGCTTGTTGTCTTTTGTGACCTTTTCACAAGAAGACACAACAGTTCAAACGACCATTCAAGGTATGGTCGCAATGATGCAGGGCCAAGTCGTTCAGTTGGCCGAAGCTTTCGACGAAGAACAATACGATTGGCGCCCTGCTGAAGGGGTGCGTTCGGTAAGGGAATCTATCTTGCACATTGCCGTCGCCAATTATTTCTTGGCTTCGAAAATGGGTTATGCCCCACCAGAAGATGTCGATTTCATGACCATGGAGTCTAGCATAACCGGCAAGGAAAATGTAATTGCCGCCCTAAAAAAGTCCAACGAGTTTGTTTTGAGCAAAATCAGTGAAGAAAAGACGGCCAAATTGGGCGAGGAAGTCGATTTCGGTTTCATGAAACTCAACAGATTGGGAGGTCTTCTCGTGGTTCTTGAACACAACGGGGAACACAAAGGCCAGTTGATCGCCTATGCCCGCTCGAACGGGGTCGTGCCCCCTTGGAGCCGACCCAGTGAGGATTCAGGTGAAGAATAAGTATCAAAGCCCCGCCATAGGGGCTTTTTTCACGGCTTAAATTTCTGGGGCAGATATACGATCTTTTTTGTTTCGAAAAAGGGCTCGTCAAAAAACGTGCTCAATTCAAACTGTTGCACGTTTTTATAATTTTTCAATTCCTCGGTCAAGTCTCCTCCTTTTAAGTATAGAATACCGTTTTTGCGCTCATGGGCCGAGTCTTTTTTGATTTTTCCCCTGGTCCAATGCACAAAAGTGGGCATGGCGGCCACCGCACGGCTCACAATGAAATCAAACTGACCCGGCAAATCTTCTACCCTTTTGTGATGGGCCACAACATTTTTCAATTGCAGCCCGTCGACCACTTCTTGCACCACTTTTATTTTTTTGCCAATGGCATCGACCAGGGTAAATTCAGTGCCCGGAAACAAAATGGCCAAGGGAATACCAGGAAAACCGCCTCCTGTACCCACATCCAATACCTGACTACCCTCATTGAACCGCTGTATTTTGCCAATGCCCAAAGAGTGCAGTACATGGCGTAAATAAAGTTCGTCGATATCTTTTCTTGAAACCACATTTATTTTTTGGTTCCAATCTTGGTATAGCTGTTCTAGCCCAATAATCTGTTTTCTTTGAAGCGGCGTTAGATCGGGAAAATACTTGAAAACTAGGTCTGCCTTCATTAAAATACTGCTAATTCAGGCAAAAATAATACTTTTGACAACCAACGAACGTTTTCAATTTAGGTGACCTGATTTGCCTCAAGTTGGTTACATTTGCAAAAATTCAGTGCATGCAGAAAGAAACGATACGCTTCTCGAGAAAAGATTCCGCACAATTTTTTAAGACCCTGAACCGACGGGAAAATCAATATTTCAAGGAACATAACATCAAAAAAACAGGCAATTGGAAACTGCATCTGAAAACCATTATTATGTTCAGTTGCTATCTGACCCCATATTTTTTATTGTTATC
>JANQOD010000241.1 GCA_028289745.1 Allomuricauda sp.
CAGCCACCATCGCCAACCAGATTGAAGTGATGGACAGAGGTACTTTCCTGGCCACCGGCGGTGCTGATTTGGGAAGTTCAACTGATTGGAGGGATGAAGTGACCAGAACGGCGTTCACCCAAGTACACAATGTCGCGGCCACAGGTGGTTCTGATAATTCAAATTACAGGGTTTCGCTCAACTTTAGGGACACTCAGGGTATTTTGATAAATTCTGGTTTCCAACAAATCAATGCCAGAACAAATCTTACTGGCACCCTTTTTGATGATAAGTTGCGAATTACCTTTAATTCAGCCTTAACGCAAAGGGACGCCGACCGAGGATTCAATGAAGCTCTTCGATATGCCGTATTGTACAATCCGACAGCCCCCATATTTGGTTCAGATGCTCCTTTTCAATTCAATGCAGCACAATTTGGTGGCTATTTCGAAACCTTGGGATTGTTTGACAGCTTCAATCCTGTTTCCATAGCAGAACAGAATAGAAATGAAGACTTTACGACCACAATCAACTATGCGCTCGACTTTAAGTATACCTTCAATGATGAAATAACGGCCAATTTGGCACTGGGTGAGCAAATTCAAAAATTTGAGAACAGACAATACTATCCGACCACAAGCTTCTTCAGGGGCAACGCAATTAGCCCATTTAGAAAGGGACGTGCCGATTTTTATGCCAACGAGGCACGTGCGAAGACCTTAGAGATCTTCGGAAACTATCAAAAACTTTTCAGCGATAAGTTTTTGTTCAAGTTTACTGCTGGATATTCGTTTCAAGAGAACGATTTTAACGAATACAATTTAGAGCTTGGTGATTTCCCAGCTGGTGTTGATTTTGACTTTAGCAATGCCATAGAGGTCTCACAAGATTTGTTGGAAGCTGGTCGTATCACTGCAGAAAGCGGAAGGAATGACGACGATCGCATTATCGCATTTTTCGCAAGGGCCAATGCCACCATTGACGATGCGATTTACCTAAATGCCTCCGTAAGGCGTGAGGGTTCGAGCCGATTTGGTGAGAATGAGCGATGGGGTCTTTTCCCTGCTTTTGGTGTCGGTGCCGATTTGAACAAGTATTTGCAATTGGATGGCGTTCGACTTCTTAAAGCACGTTTGGGTTATGGTGTAACCGGGGCCCTTCCTCCTCAAGTAGGTTTATCACAAACCACTTTTAACGTAAACAATGGTGCCAACGGATTTGGGTCTGCAGCTACAGGTCTTGGCGAAAGGGCACCGAACCCAGATTTAAAATGGGAAGAAAAACGCGAATTAAATTTTGGTGTTGAATACGCAACCGATAGGCTATCTGCTACTCTTGATATATACAACCGTGATATTGTGGATTTTATCGCAGAAATAAATATCGATGCAGCTGCCAACGATGGATTTACTTCCCAGTTCCAGAACGGTGGGGAATTAAATACAAAAGGGCTTGAACTTGCCGTCAATTATGACTTTTTTAAACAAGAAGATTTCCGCTACAATGCTGGAGTAATCTTCTCTACCTACAAAACCACTTTGGAAAGGAATACCGGTGGTGACAGGGTAGGCGCCAATCTGGGTGCTCCAGGGCAAAATGACACCAATGTTATTTTGATCAGGGAAGGAGAAGAAGTTGGTCAGATTTGGGGGCCTGTATTCTCTGGCGAAGTAGATGCCAATGGTACGCCCATTCTTGTAGATATCAATGGTGATGGTAATCTGATCACCGATCAGGGCAACGCACTTTCCGAAGATGCGGATTTCCAAAGGTTGGGTAACGGTCTTCCAGATTTTGAAATTGGATGGACCAATCAGCTTACATACAAGAATTGGGACCTCAACGCCTTTTTCAGGGGCGCATTCGGCCACAGCTTGGTAAATGCCTTTAGGGCTTTCTATGAGCCGAGAATTGGTTCACAGTCTTCTTACAATTTTGTAAATACCGAATTGGCAAGGAATGACATTAGAACAGCACAGTTTAGTTCTTACTATGTAGAAAAAGCCAGTTTCTTTAGACTAGACAACCTTTCCATTGGCTACACTTTTGATGTTTCGAATATAGACTTCATCAAGAGTTTGAGACTTTCTTTGGCAGGCCAAAACTTGTTCACCATTACGGATTACACCGGTACAGATCCTGAACCAGCCCTGTTTGATCCAGGTACGGTAGACAATGGTGGCGAATTAAATCCTGATGATGCGGATTTATTGGCACCCGGTGTAGATAGACGTAACAACTACTTTACCTCTACTACATTCACGCTTGGCGTAAACGTTAATTTTTAAAAAAAAAGCAATGGAAAAAATTTTTAAACTAACATTTGTCTGCAGTGCATTGGTACTGGGTGTTTCCTGCACTGACTTAGATGAAACACTCGAAGATGAGCTTACCACTGAATTTGCCGATCCAGGTGTAAATGATATCAGTGGCGCAACACAAGGTGGGGGTGCCCAACCTCCTGCGAACCTTACCGCAGCTTATAATCGGCTTAGAAATGGTACCGCTGGACATGGTGCTTATTATGCCGTACAAACTGTATCTTCAGATGAGCAGGCCATCGGTCAGAAAGGTGGGGACTGGTTTGATGGAGGTATCTGGCTGCGTATGCATCGCCATACATTTGGTTCTGCCAGTGGTCCGCTTAATGGAACATGGAACGATGCCTATGGTGGAATTGGTGAAGCCAACTTGGCGCTTTCAGGCAGTTTGTCTGCAGGCGAAGAAGCACAAGCCAAGGTAATAAGGGCATTCTTTTATTTTAGGTTATTAGATCTTTTTGGTCGAGTGAAAATCATCACCGAACCCGGTGGGGATGCACCACAATCAGAAAGAACGGCTGTATTCGATTTTGTAGAAAGCGAACTGCTTGATGCATTGGGAATCAGTGCGGTTACCACGTCCATGGATCTTTCCGGCAGTGCTTTGGAAGCTACCAACGCAGACCCCTACATTGTCAATCAGTTTGGTGCCTTGGGGCTTTTGGCAAAATTGTATCTAAATGCCGAAGTTTATACAGGTACTGCCAGATATGAAGAAGCTGATTGGGCGGCTTCCTACATTATTGATAATGGGGCCTACCAACTGTGTGGTGTTGGTTGTACCGTGAATAATTTGGCAAAAAGACCCGATGTGGCAGAAGATCCAGAGCAATTGGAGGGTTATGCTGCGGTTTTTGCTCCTAACAATCAGAACAATCCTGAAATGATTTGGTCTATATTCTATGATGAGTCCGCAGCTACCGGAATGAATTTCTCACAGATGAACTTCCATTACAGCACGCAGCTTACCTATTCTTTAGATCAACAACCTTGGAACGGCTATCAAGTTCTTGAAGAATTCTACAATAGCTATGATGCCGATGACTTGAGAAGGGAAGCAAACTTCCTCGCAGGGCCACAAACTGATTTTAGTGGTGCCGCCTTATTGGACTTTGCTGCCGACGACCCCGATTTACAGTTGAACTATACCCCCTCGATCGGTGAATTGGAACCCAACTCTCCGAGAGAGTCTGGCGTTAGGGCTAAAAAGTTCAGCTTCCAATTATTTGGCCGTCAAGAAATGAACAATGATTATCCAATTATTCGACTTGGCCAAGTACATTTGATTAGAGCTGAAGCTCGGGCAAGAGCCGCTGGAGATTGGAATCTGTCCCTGCCTGATGTGAATGCAATTCGTGATAGGGCTGGTTTAGCTGCGTTGGGATCAATTGATGCCGATGGGTTCTTTGACGAAAGAGGTAGAGAAATGTTCCAAGAAGCCACCCGTCGTACCGATTTGATTCGTTTCGCCAAGTTTGGCGATACT
This sequence comes from Allomuricauda sp., assembly GCA_028289745.1. Classification (GTDB taxonomy): domain Bacteria; phylum Bacteroidota; class Bacteroidia; order Flavobacteriales; family Flavobacteriaceae; genus Flagellimonas_A. The sequence goes on from JANQOD010000241.1 coordinate 3,787, forward strand.
TGGTGGGAAAAAACGAATGGTGACGCTTTCCGAACTATTTTCCCAATCCCGCAAGAGCAAATTAATGCATCTAACGGTACCTTGACCCAAAACCCAGGGTACTAGTACGAGTTTACATATGACAAAAAAAGGTTGCTCTGCAGAGCAACCTTTTTTTAATTTAGTGCGTATGAGATACGTGTTATTTTTTTTCACTCCCATGCTGTTGTTGGTATCTTGTGTTTCCGAAACGCCAACGTCAGAAACACTCTTTAACCTCTTGCCTTCTGAGTCTGGAATCACCTTTACCAACGAACTATCCTATACAGAAGATTTTAATCCCTATATATATCGAAACTTCTACAACGGAGGTGGTGTTGCCATAGGGGACATTAACAATGATGGACTGGAAGATATCTATTTTACCGGAAATCTTGTTGATAACAGACTATATCTGAACAAAGGCAACCTAACCTTTGAGGATATTTCGGCAACCGCGGGTGTATCCTGTCCGAATGTCTGGTCCACCGGGGCAACATTTGTGGATGTTAATTCGGATGGACTATTGGATCTGTATGTATGCAAATCGGGGCCACCAGGTGGTGCGAACCGTCATAACGAACTCTTTATCAATAACGGAGATCTGACCTTTAAGGAAGCATCAAAAGAATACGGTCTGGATATAGAAGGTCTGTCCGTTCAGGCAGCATTTTTTGATTATGACCAAGATGGTGATTTGGATTGTTACGTACTGAACAACTCCATAAAATCAATCGGGGCATTTGATTTGGTAAAAGATCAAAGACTTATTCCCGACCCAAATGGAAATGGAAACAAGTTTCTAAGAAATGACGGCGGAAAATTCATGGACGTTACCGAGGAAGCTGGCATTTTTACCAGCAGCATCGGGTTCGGATTGGGAATTACGTTGGGCGATTTCAACCACGACCAATGGACCGACATCTATATTTCAAACGATTTTTTTGAACGTGACTATTTATATATCAACAATGGGGAGGGAGGGTTCGATGAGCAATTGGAATCTTATTTTTCCTCAATATCCATGGGTGCCATGGGCGCAGATTTTGCAGATTTGAACGGTGATGGCCACGGAGATTTAATTGTAACCGAGATGCTTCCGGAAACCGAGGAGAGAAAAAAAACCAAGACCGTATTTGAAACATGGGATAAACAACAAGTAGCCAAAAAACAGGGATATTACAACCAATTTTCCAGAAATACGCTACAAAAAAATCTCGGTGACGGTGATTTCATAGAAATAGGCCGACTTACAGATATTGCCTCTACGGAATGGAGCTGGAGCGCCCTTCTATTTGATGCCGATAATGATGGCCTTAGGGACATTTTTATCAGTAATGGCATTTATAAAGACTTACTGGATCGAGATTATCTCACTTATGAAGCAAATGACGAAGTCATAAGAAATCGGGTAAATTCAGACGAAAAAGATGTAATAAAAAAACTGATCGATGCCATGCCCTCAAAATCTGTTTCAAATGCGGTATTCAAAAATTTGGGGGAATTCCGATTCAAGAAAGTGAATGCTGATTGGGGCTTAGATCAACCTAGTTTTAGCAATGGGAGTGTGTATACAGACTTAGATAATGACGGTGACCTGGATTTGTTGGTAAACAATGTGAACATGCCCTCTTTTCTATATGAAAACACAACCGACACCCTTACCAACAGAAGCATTCAATTTCGATTGTCCCAACCTTTTCACAACTTAAATGCCATAGGTTCCAAAATAAAGATCAAGTATTCTGATGCTATCGTTGATTATGCCGATAACTATAATGCCAGGGGGTTTCAAAGCAGTATTTCAACTACGGTTCATTTCGGTGTCGGCAACCATAAACGAGTAGATTCGGTTTGGATCACTTGGCCCGATGGCACCGAACAAGTAGTAACCGATTTAGCTACCAATAAAATCCATAGTATTGTAAAGCCGTCTGATTCACGAGAGTATCCAACCCCCAAAAACAAGCGGCATGACAACATTCTTGAAAAAACTACGGCTCCTTTTCAATATCAACATAAAGAAAATTCCTTTATCGACTTCAACAACGAACGTCTACTGGTACAGATGTATAGCAATGAAGGCCCTGCCTATGCCAGACATGATATCAACGAAGATGGCGTTGATGATTTTTTTCTGGGAGGTGCAAAACATCAAACAGGCAGTCTTTATGTCTCTAGTCCTAAAGGTTACAATGAGTTGTCGATGCCATTTGAAAAGGAAAAAAATTCGGAAGACACCGATGCTATTTTCTTTGATGGTGACGGCGATGGTGATATGGATTTATATGTATGCCATGGCGGAAAGGCCTTTTCTCCCTACGCTGTAGAGCTTCACGATTCTTATTACACCAATCACAATGGGGTTTTTACAAAAGCCCAGAACCAACCAAAATTTCCCCGACCCATGAGCTCATCGGTTGTTTCGGGGGCAGATTTTGACGGTGATGGTGACATCGACTTATTTGTTGGCGAACGATTTGTGACAAACACCTACGGCCTACCTGTTTCTGGATATATATTGGTAAACAACGGAAAAGGCAGTTTTTCGGTGACTCAGCCAGAAGCCCTTCAAAACATCGGAATGATCACAGACGCCTCTTGGGCCGATTTCAATCAAGATGGAAAGCCAGAATTGGTGGTTGTGGGTGAATGGATGCCCATCGCGATTTATAGTTACGAAGATGGGGTATTCGTGAACGCTACAACAGATTACGGCCTAACATCAACCTCTGGCTTATGGACCTCATTGTTTTTAGATGATGTAGACCAAGATGGTGATATCGATATCATTGCCGGAAATCTAGGACATAATACCTTTTTTGAGAATACTATGAGAATGTATGTTCATGATTTTGATGGCAATGGGTTTAAAGAACAACTGATCTGCAAGAAAAAAGGAAATGACTATTACCCCATTGTGGACAAAGATGAATTAATTTCGCAAGTTCCATCATTGAAAAAGAAGTTGGTGTATTACAAAGACTATGCGGTTGCCAATATGAGGTCTATTTTTGGTGGAGAAGCCGTTCAAAAAGCGTACCATGCCGATATTGATCAACTCTCAAGCATGGTCTTCGTCAACCAGAAAGGAAGTTTTGAACCTTTTGAATTGCCCCTTGAAATTCAAAGTGCCCCCATTTATGCCATAGAAGTGGCAGATATTGACAAAGATGGCAAAAAAGACATCTTATTTGGGGGCAACCAATATATGGTAAAACCAAAATTTGGCAGCTATGATGGATCAAGGGGCTGGGCCATTCTGGGGGGCTTTTCAACAACACGGAAAAATGAAGTAAAATCTTTGCGCATCAAAGGTCAAATAAGGTCTTTGGATTGGTTGAGCAATAACACCTTAATCGTTACAAAAAACAATGAAGAAGTTTCTTTCCATAGCCATGCGAATTAAATTCTTGTTTTCAATTCTCTTTATTGCCATTGGCTTTGTCGGTTGCAACCGGTCTAAATATGAAATGCTCGTTGAAAGTGAAATGGCCAAACCTATAGTCCATGACTCGATATTTTTTGGTCATAGATTTGGACAGACCCGACAAGAGTTCTTTGATATATGTTGGGAACTCAACAAAAAAGGATTGGTTACCCAAGGACCAAAAAATAGCTTTGTACAATATGACCTGCCTGCCCCTAAAGAGTCGACCAAAAAAATCAGGATATTGTTTTATGGGATTTTTGATGAAAAAAAGATTATGACGGGCATGGACATACAATTTTCTTATATTGCCTGGTCGCCCTGGAACAGTGCATTACAGTCTGACAAACTAATTGAGGTAGTCAAGGACACCTTGCGCTCTTGGTACCCTGGAAACGATTTCATAGCAATACCATCGAAAAAGTATGAAAGTGATATCTTGGTAAAGGTGGATGGAAATCGACGTATCATCATAGAACCGCTTTCAGACCTTAAAGATGTTGATGTACGAATAGATGATCTTAGATACAAGATAGATTAAGAAACCAAGAAAATGAAAATACAACTAAAATCAATTATTCTTTTCGTATTCCTTATCAGTACCGCCTGCGAAAAGAAAAATGAGGAAACGGATACGTTGTTCGATTTGCTTGAGGTGGCAGAAACCGGAATTGATTTTTCCAATGACCTATCGTACGACAATGAATTCAACGTTTACAGGTACAGAAACTTCTATAATGGCGGTGGCGTTGCCCTTGGAGACGTGAACAATGATGGCCTTTTAGATATTTATTTTACGGCGAACCAAAAGCCAAACAGGCTCTTTTTAAACAAAGGAGGTTTCAAATTTGAAGATATTACAGATCAAGCAGGGGTAAGCGGAAGCAAACCTTGGTCTACCGGAGTATCTATGGTCGATATCAACGCCGATGGACTTATGGATATCTATGTTTGCAATTCTGGTGATTTAAATGGTAACAACAAACAAAATGAGCTCTTCATAAACAATGGCGACAACACCTTTACCGAAAGTGCTGCCGATTACCATCTTGATGACGAAGGGTTCTCAACGCACGCTTCTTTTTTTGATTTTGACAAAGACGGGGACCTTGATGCCTATATCCTGAACAATTCGTACCAAGCCATCGGGAGTTTTGATCTCAGGCGCAATGAGCGCCCGTACAGGGACAAATTGGGGGGAGATAAACTGATGGAAAACAGAGGAGGAAAATTTGTCGATGTCAGCGAAAAAGCCGGTATTTATGGTAGTGTGGTCGGCTTTGGGCTTGGTGTGACCGTTGGGGATGTCAACAATGATGGCTGGGAGGATATTTATGTATCGAATGATTTTTTTGAGAGAGACTATCTCTACATCAACAACCAGAATGGCACATTTTCAGAACAACTGGAATCACAAATGTCTTCAACAAGCGGTGCTTCCATGGGTGCCGATATGGCCGATATCAACAATGATGGCAACAACGATATATTCGTAACCGATATGTTGCCATCTGAATATGAAAGGTTAAAAACCGTAACCACATTTGAAGACTGGAATCGGTACCAACTAAAAGTAGACAACGGATACCATCATCAGTTCACTAGAAATACCTTTCAGTTGAACAATGCCAATGGTACCTTTAGCGAAGTAGGGCGACTAAGTGGTGTCGAAGCATCGGACTGGAGCTGGGGAGCCCTTTTTTTTGATATGGACAATGACGGATTGAAAGACCTCTTTATTGCGAATGGCATTTATAGGGATATTACCAATCAAGACTACCTACAGTACATTTCGAATGAGGAAATTCTAAAGTCAATTACGGCAAATAATGAGGTCGACTATGCCAGATTAATAGAAATCATACCCTCAAACAAAGTAGAGAACCATGCCTACAAAAACATTGGCAACCTAAAATTTGAAAGAGACAATGACTACGGCCTTCAAACAAAGAGTTTTTCAAACGGTTCGGCTTATGGAGATCTAGACAACGATGGAGATTTAGACCTTGTGGTAAACAATGTAAACATGCAGGCGTTTGTCTATAAAAACCGGGCAGATGAATTGCAGGGAAACAACTACATAAAATTTGTTCTAAAAGGTGAAAAGCAAAACAGTAATGCCATAGGCGCGCGTATAGTATTGACCCCGGGCAACATATCAATTGAAAATCAGCCAGCACGTGGTTTCCAATCCAGCGTAGACCCCAGGCCCAATTTTGGTCTCAAAAACGATACTCCCGTCACGGCCACCATTAAATGGCCCTCGGGCAAAGTATCCCAGCTAAAAGATCTATCCGTAAACCAAACCATTGTTACAAACGAAAGTGAAGGACAATACCCTGAAGAAGATGCTATTCTTAAAAAACAGCTACTTTTTAACAAAACCAATAATAGCTTCACTTATAAGCACCAAGAGAACAAATTCGTTGATTTTCATCGTAATAGACTGCTGCACCATATGTACAGTACCCAAGGGCCAAAAATGACCGTCGGAGACCTTAACGGCGACGGAAAAGATGATGTTTTCATTGGGGGATCTAAGGGAAGCAGCGCAGTTCTTTATACCAGCAATGGAAATTCACAGCAACAGACCTCTGTAAATTCCTTTGAAAAAAATACTTCTTCAGAAGATACGGAAAGTCTGTTTTTTGATGCGGATAATGACGGTGATCTAGACTTGTACGTTTGTAGTGGGGGTATCGAGTATTCCATCTATTCCACCGAATTGTACGACAGGTTATATTTTAATGACGGTAGGGGCAATCTCGAACTTTCTGAACAAAGATTGCCGGTCGATGGAAGTTTTCACAGCACTTCGGCAGTTGCCAGTTCAGATATTGATGGTGATGGTGACTTGGATCTATTTGTAGGTGAACGTTTTATCCCCATGCAATATGGAATGCCTTGTTCAGGGTTTATCCTTAAGAACGATGGTTCGGGCCAATTTACGGATATGACCCAAGAACTGGCTCCAGATTTGATCGATCTGGGTATGATCACGGACGCAGTGTTCGAAGACCTCGATATGGATGGAGATTCTGATTTGGTAGTGGTTGGCGAATTCATGGGGGTAGCGTTTTTCATCAACCAAAATGGCAATTTTGAAAAGATGGAAACACATCCGGTTTCAGAGTTAAAGGGCTGGTGGAACACCCTATACCCGACTGACCTAAACAATGATGGCAAGATAGATTTTGTCTTGGGCAATCATGGTCTCAACAGTAGGTTCAAGGCAAGCAACAATAGGCCAATAACCTTATATTCAAAAGACTTTGATGGCAATGGTTTTCAAGACCCCATATTGGTGTTCAAGTCTGATGACGGCAAAGATTATCCTTTTGCACTTAGACATAGTCTAATAGACCAGATCAAGGAGTTGAAAAAGTTGTTTCCAAATTATGAATCCTTCAAGAATGCCAGTATTCATGAAATTTTTGACGAACAGCAATTGGCCGAAGCAAGAAAACTAGAGATCAACACCTTAGAATCCATTATTTTAATGAACAAGGGAAACATGGACTTTGAAGTGAAGAAATTACCCATCGAGGCACAATTCTCCACTATTTATGCCATTTTGGCCCACGACTTTGATCAAGACGGGGATGAAGATCTTGTACTTGGTGGCAACCTTTTTAATGTTAAGCCAGAGTTTGGAAGAAACGATGCGCTCTACGGTTTGTTTTTGGAAAATCTTGGCGACTTCAATTTTAAGGCCAGAAATCAAGATTCAGGTTTCATTGTCAAAGGAGAGATAAGGGATATCAAACGTGTCAATGACCAAATACTGATTTCGAGAAATCGAGATTCACTGGTAACCTTTACATATTCTAGATGATCAAACACCCAAATATCACCCTTAAATGGCACTACTTCTTGTCGGTAGTCTTACTAACGGGCTGCGCCAACGAGAATGCAACAATTGAGCGGGCAGCTATCTATTTTGAACCTGTTCCCGACTCTAGAACAGGCATAACGTTTTCCAATGACCTTCATCATACGAATGATTTGAATATCATAGAATACCTATATTATTATAATGGGGGTGGAGTGGCCGTTGGTGACATTAACAATGATGGATTGGAGGATATCTATCTTTCTGCCAATCAAAAACCCGATAAGCTCTACCTAAATCTTGGGGATTTACAATTTAGGGATATTACCGAGCAAGCGGGATTAAAGGTTGACTCTACATGGTCTACAGGGGTCACCATGGAGGACGTTAACAATGATGGGCTCTTGGATATCTATGTTTCCAAGGTAAGTGGCTATAAAGGATTGACAGGCCATAACCTTTTGTATATAAACAAGGGAAACAATTCGTTTGAAGAGGCATCGACTTCTTATGGTCTAAACTTTTCCGGTCTATCGACGCAAGGGGTATTTTTTGATTATGATAACGATGGTGATATGGATTTGTACCAGATGAACCATTCCATACACACACCAAGAAGTTACGGTACCGTCGATTTAAGGTTAGAAAAGGATGTATTGGCAGGAGATAGGTTGTATGAAAACCAATTGAATGAAGGCAAGCCCTCATTTGTTGATGTTACCGAAAAATCAGGTATCTATAGCAGCGCATTGGGGTATGGTCTTGCGTTGGCTGCGTCAGACATCAATGATGACGGGTGGATGGATATCTATGTGGGCAACGACTTTCACGAAAACGATTATCTATACATCAACAATGGGGATGCGACTTTCAAAGAATCAAGCAAAGACTATTTTGGCCATACCACAAGATTTACCATGGGGGTTGATATTGCCGATCTGAACAATGATGGCTTACTTGATGTCTTCACTTTGGACATGATGCCATTTGATAAGGAAATACTTATGAAATCGGCCGGTGAAGACACTGACAAAGTTGCCCAAATAAAATTGAATTACGGCTTTAACAATCAGTATGCGAGAAATGTCATGCAACTCAACAAGGGCGATGAAACCTTTTTTGATGTGGCCTTGATGACAAAGACCTATGCATCTGATTGGAGTTGGTCATCACTCATACAAGACTATGACAATGATGGCCTCAGCGATATTTACATCACCAACGGTATTTTCAAGCGACCAAACGACCTTAACTACATTAATCTTTTGAGCAACTCCAATATGTCAAAATACTCGCAAACCAAACAAGACGAGGTAGAGAAAAAGCTTATAGATGAAATGCCCACAATCAATATTCCCAATGTTGTATATAGAAACAAGGGAAACATGGAATACGAAATGTTAACTGAAAAAGCCGGAATGCAACCCTCCTATTCCAACGGGGCCGCCTACTCCGATCTCGACAATGATGGTGATCTTGATATCATAACCAATAACATCAATCAGAAAGCACAAATTCTGGAAAACATCAGTGATACGGATAAAAAGCACAATTATGTGTCTTTTTCGCTTAAAGGAGACGCTATTCTTAAAAATCCCTTGGGCAGTAGCATCTCATTATACGGCAATGGCAAGCATTATCTAAAAGAATTGATAGTGGTCAAAGGGTTTCAATCTTCGTCTTCGCGAAAACTTCATTTTGGATTGGGCCCCATTTCAACAATAGATTCTGTACAAATAAAATGGACCGATGGAACGTTCCAGGTACTTAAAGGGGTAGACCCAAACCAGCACTACACGATTTCAAAGAATTCAAATGCCTTAATTGAAAGAATTGAAGATGAGATCGTACCACAAAAAAAATCAATATTGGAACCCTTTCCGTTCGTTCATTTAGAAAACAATTATCTGGATTATGATCGTGAAGGTCTCATGCCCGAAAAACTATCAACCGAAGGCCCAGCTCTCGTTGTTGCTGACTTCAACAACGATGGCATAATGGACATATATGTAGGCGGTGCAAAGTATCAATCTTCAGGCTTGTTCATAGGTAAAGCCGATGGATCTTTTACTATAAGCAAAGAAGGCGACCTCGCCAGAGATGCCATTTATGAAGATGTGGACGCCACAGTGTTGGACATAGATAACGATGGGGATTTGGATCTTTACGTAATGAGCGGGGGCAATGAAATCATAGAGGGAAGCGATTATCTAGAAGATCGGATCTATATAAATGATGGCAAGGCATTGTTCAAAAGACTGCCATTGGATTTAATAAAGACCAATGGCGGAAGTATTTCCGCGGCAGATTTCAACGGTGATGGATATGATGACCTCTTTATAGGAAATCGTTCAATTCCAGGAGGCTATGGATTATCGCCCAACAGTTACATTCTAGAAAACAACGGTGATGGTCAATATAACATCATTGAACAACAGCGCATGGGAATGGTTACCGATAGCCAATGGGAAGATCTGAACAATGATGGTTATTTAGATCTGGTGGTGGTCGGCGATTGGATGCCCATAACCGTTTATCTGAACCAAGGAGACAACACCTTTAAGAATGCTACCCAAGAACTGGGGCTACAACATTCCCATGGCTTTTGGAACTCGGTGACCGTTGCCGATTTAGACCATGATGGAAAAAAGGATATTCTTGCCGGTAACGCAGGCTTAAACTCAAAATGGCAGGCTTCGGTTGAAAATCCGGTGAAACTTTACTTAGATGACTTTGACGGAAACGAACAATTAGATCCCATTATTTTTTACACTTTTTTCGGAAACTATGTGCCATTTGCCTCCAAAGATAAATTGGTGGGGCAATTGCCCATGCTAAAAAAACGATATTTTGATTATGAAAAATTTTCCGGTGTCAGTGGCATAGAAGACCTGATCGGCATCGAAGAGAAAGATGTTCTGGAGACAAAAAAAGTAACTGAACTTCGCTCAATGGTCTATCTACAAAAAGAAAAAGAATTCAAGGCCGTTCCCCTGCCCAAGAAAGCCCAGATCAGCAGTATTGAGGATATCTTTTTTGATGCAGCCAGTAACCAAATCATATTCGTCGGCAATTACCTTGACTATGTTACTGAATTGGGCCAAAGCAATGCAAGTACTGGAGGAATTGTTAAAATGGATGATATTGGAAATATAAGTTTCATCAATTTTTTAGATTTACCCGCTAGATTAAATGCAAGAAAGATAGAACCTATTGATGAAAACAGATTTATTGTCGTTTCAAATAACGATCAAACATATCTGTTGGATCTAACAAACAAAACTGTTAAGGAATGAAGCGTGTACTATTTACCATACTGGCGAGCACCCTCTTATTTGTTGGGTGCAAAGAAGATAATCGTTATCTGCAAGAATTGGACAACCCCGAATTGTTTAGGCAGGCCATGAAAAACCTGACCGATGTAATCGTCTACGATATTTTTTCACCTCCGGTTGCGTCAAGGGTCTATGTTTACCCTTCGATAGCGTCCTACGCAATTATGCAAAAAGGGAATACTGCCCACTATTCTGGCCTTGAAGGACAGCTTGCTGATTTTCCTGACATCCCAAATCCAGAAAATGAAAATATAAACCTTAACCTAGCGGCAATACATGCATTTACAGTAATAGGAAAACAGCTGATTTTCTCGGAAGATAGAATAACTGAATTCCAGAATGAAACCTATTCTGCCCTTCAAGATAAAGGTCTTTCGAACAAAGTGTTGAATGCATCCAAGACCTATGGTGATGAGGTGGCAAAAATAATTTTGAAATGGGCGAAAGGTGATCTGTACGATCAAACAAGAACTTATCCCAAATACACCATCAAAGAAGAAGACAAATATTGGAAGCCCACACCCCCAGACTATATGGATGGCATTGAGCCACATTGGAACAAAATTAGGACCATGGTGCTTGATTCTGCAAACCAATTTGTGCCTGACCCGCCACTTGAAATTGATTTGACCGATGGAACCGATTTCAAAACCCAATTAAT
>JANQOD010000276.1 GCA_028289745.1 Allomuricauda sp.
TCGTAGGCAAATTTTTCGGCCCCCTTTCCCGCCAATATGATATGGGGGGTTTCTTCCATTACCTTGCGGGCCACCGAAACGGGGTGGACGATGTTCTGAAGATAGACCACGGCACCACAGTTGCCGTCTTTGTCCATGATACAGGCATCGAGGGTCACATGGCCATCACGGTCTGGCCGACCGCCCTTACCGACCGTTTCATTGGTCACATCGGCCTCTTCGACCATGACGCCCTGTTCAACGGCATCAAGGGCCGAACCCCCGATTTTCAATACCTCCCAGGCCTTGGCAGTGGCATTTTGAAAATCCCAGGTGCAAACGGTTATGGGCTTGATGGGAGTTGGGTCGCTTTCTGAAAGTGTGACAGTGGCCTTTTCATTTTTACAGGAAACCATCAAAGGGGCGGTGACCAACGCCGCCGTGCCCGTGGTAGAATTTTTGAGAAACTTTCGTCGTTTCATGAAATGGATTTTTATTTTAGGGAACTAAATATAGCCAAATGCTCATAGAAGTCTGTGCAAATTCATTACAATCGGCAATCAATGCCGAAGCTGCGGGTGCCGATCGAATCGAACTGTGTTCTGAACTCGGTGTGGGGGGCATTACCCCTTCTCATGGGCTCATCAAAATGGTCAAAGAAAAGATCAAGCTTCCGGTGCATGTTTTGGTACGGCCCCGTAGCGGTCATTTCACCTATTCAAAAACGGAGTTCGAAGTGATGAAACAAGATGTCGAATGCTGTAAGGAAATAGGTGTTGAAGGTATCGTTTCAGGAGTTTTGCACACTGATTTTTCGGTAGATGTAAAACGCACCAAAGAGTTGGTCGATATGGCGAACCCGTTGAAGTTTGTCTTTCACCGGGCATTTGACTGGGTTTCAGACCCGGGGGAAGCCATCAAACAACTGCAAGCCATCGGCGTTGATGCCGTGCTGAGTTCAGGGCAAGAAACCACTGCTGGTGATGGACTGAAAAAATTAAGGGCATGGCAGGCTTTCGCTAAGAACATGACCCTAATGGCCGGTGGGGGCATCCATCCCGATAACGCCAAGAAATTCAAAGCGGCAGGGCTACGGGCCCTTCACCTATCGGGCACTTCGTTTGGTGAGGCGATTTCCCTAAAAGGCAAAATTCCCATGAATTCCCAAAAACACCTGAACGAAACAAAGGTGGCTGTAACAAATGCAGCTATGCTGCGCCAGGTTATACAGAGCGTTAAATAAATTGCAAAAGGCCGTTGGGTGTACGCAAATCCAATAATTTTGTAAAAAACCGATCATGTTTCGACTGTTTATCGTTTTATCGTATTTGCTCATGGTTTTTTATGGCCATAGGGCATTTAAGAATGTTTTCAGGGGCAAATGGCCAAATGCGCTTTATTTTTTGTTCACTTTGGGCGTGTTCGCTGTTTTTTTTGTGGAAGTTCTTCTGAACGTCTCAGGGTTTCGCTACGATTCTGATAAAATTTTGGTTTTTGCCATATTTTTTTCCTTCTATATCCTGGTCATGATTTTGGCAGGCGCCATGTTGCTTGAAGATATTTACAGGGCATTGGTGATTACAATTTCCGTACTGAAAAAATGGTCGTTGAACGGGGTTTCAAAGAAGAATATTCCCGAAAGAAGAAAATTTATCAGCAAGACGGCCTTGGCTTTGGGGGCACTGCCTTTTGGTGGTTTACTGTATGGCATATTCGAAGGTAGGTACAATTTCAAGGTGTTCAGGTACGTGCTTGAGTTTGCCGACTTGCCCAGAGCGTTCGATGGCTATCAGATTTCACATATTTCAGATATACACTGTGGGGGGTTGGATAATTATGACAAAGTCGTCTACGCCGTTGACCTTATCAACGAACAGAAAAGCGATCTGATTTTGTTTACGGGTGATTTCATCAATAGAAAATCTGGTGAACTGAACAAGTGGAAGGATGTCTTTTCCAAACTGGAAGCAAAGGAAGGAAAATACTCCATATTGGGAAACCACGATTATGGTGATTATTTTCGGTGGGATTCCGAAGATGAAAAGAAAAAGAATTTTGAAGATCTCAAGAGGCTGCAAAAAGAAATGGGCTTTGTTTTGTTGTGCGATCAATGCCATTTCTTAAAAAAAGGGGGCAGTAGGTTGGCGTTGATAGGATCTGAAAACTGGAGTGTTGCCTCCCGACGAATGCAAAAAGGCGACATAGAACGGGCAATCAAAGGAGTTGGAAAGGATGATTTCAAAATATTGTTGACCCATGACCCGTCACATTGGGAGCAACAGATAATTCATCACCGTGAACATTTTCACCTGACGTTAAGTGGCCATACCCACGGTTTTCAGTTTGGCATTGAAATTCCCGGTTTGATAAAATGGAGTCCATTTATCGGACATAAATACAATTACTGGGCAGGAATTTATGAGGAATCTGGTCAATATATCAATGTAAACAGAGGTTTTGGATATACCGGGTTTCCTGGCCGTTTGGGCATCTGGCCCGAAATATCGGTAATCACATTGAAAAAAAAGCATAGGGCATGATAAAAGATGATGGTTGGGCTAAATTTGTTCAGGCCCTTGGCCCAGATTTATCTATAATACTATGATTCGCTGGATTTTTTTTATAGCCGTTTACCTCGTTTTGGCATTTTATGCGCTTCAGGCCATCAAGACCGCGATACGTCAACCATGGGTGCACTATATTTTTATCGTACTGGCCCTGTTGATTATCGGAAACTTTGTTTATCAGTTTCAATGGGCCGGCCCAGGTAGGGTGCTCACCAAGCCCAAAAGTTATGCTTTCGGATTTTTGATAGCGATGCTCTCCTTTCAATTGATCACCATCATCTTTTTGTTTTCTGAGGATATTTTTAGATTGGTGACCGGTGCCTACCAAAAAATCTTCGTGACACAAAAAGAATTCAGCCTACCGGCAAGAAGGCGTTTTTTGAGCACTCTTGCCCTAGGTATTGCGGCACTGCCTTTCGGTGCCCTGCTCTGGGGCATGTATAAGGGCAAGTACAATTACAAGGTATTGAAGTACGAGCTTGAATTTGAAGATTTGCCCGATGCCTTTGATGGGTACCGTATTACCCAGATATCTGACATACACAGTGGTAGTTTTGACAACCGTAAAAAAATCGAGTACGGTGTCGACCTTATCAACCAGCAGCAAAGTGATGTGATCTTGTTCACTGGTGATATGGTCAACAATATGGCCAGTGAAATGGATCCTTGGAAAGATTTGTTCGCCACTCTTGAAGCCCCTGACGGTATATTTTCGGTATTGGGAAACCATGATTATGGAGATTATGTCGCTTGGGAGACCGAAGAGGCCAAAGTCCGTAACCTTATTGAGCTAAAGCAGCTCCAAAAGAATATGGGTTTTGACCTTTTGTTGAATGAGCACCGCTACTTAGAGAAAGAAGGGCAGCGAATTGCCTTGGTCGGGGTCGAGAACTGGGGTGCCGGGGGATTCAAAAAGGCCGGTGACCTCAAAAAGGCCACTGCAAAAATCAAGGGCAGTGATTTCAAGATATTGATGAGCCATGACCCTTCGCATTGGGAGCAGGAGGTCATTCACGACGAACACCACTACCACCTCACGTTGAGCGGCCATACGCATGGCATGCAATTCGGTATCGAGATACCGGGATGGTTCAAATGGAGCCCCGTGAAATGGCGCTACAAATACTGGGCGGGGGTGTATGAAGAATTGGGGCAGTTCATCAATGTGAACCGTGGTTTTGGCTTCATCGGCTATCCGGGGCGCGTGGGGATCTGGCCCGAAATATCGGTGATAACGCTCAAGAAGAAATCTTTAACGTGAATTTAACGGCAATCAAGGCTGCAAACGCCTGACCTCACGTATAACTTTAACATTTTTTCTTACTTTTGGCCTGAATACCAAATCGTTTCTTATGTCAAAGTTTGGTGAACTTATCGATCAAAACATTCCTGTGCTATTGGACTTCTATGCGGAATGGAACGAACAATCTACCTCGATGCATCCTGTTCTTCGCGATGTGGCGGCGGCTTTGGGCGACAAGGGAAAAGTCATCAAAATCGATGTCGATAAAAACAAAGAGCTTTCACAGGCCCTTCGTATCAAGGGGTTGCCTACTTTGATGATTTACAAGAAAGGTGAGATGGTCTGGCGCCAAAGTGGTGAACAAGATGCCAACACGCTCATTGGCATTCTCAACGAGTACATCTGATCATTGCTGCGAAACAAGAACTTTTTATTACTCCTCGATGGGTACTGCGACACTATCCATTTCAACCGTTGTACTCTCTACGGTTATGGTGTCGATGGTATCTTGGTCATCGAGAATGGGCCCGGGTTCTTGTAACATCTCCTGCTCTGAAGGGGCAAATTGTGTGAATCTTTCCAAATATTCGTTGAAGATCAAGGTTTCCTTTTCGGCAAAATCACGATCCATATTCTCAATGAGAATATCAATATTGCGACGGTAGGCTTCCATATCGCCCAGAATGTCTTCGATGTTTTCATACTGCTCATCCAACGGAACGCCCGCATAATACGCCAAACGATCTTGGTAAATGGCCTTTAGCTTGTTGAACAGTTCGCGTGCCTTGGTCGTCTCGCCAACTTTGTAATAACCATCGACAAATGGCTCTACAAAGGCATAGAAGCCAAAGTGCTCGACAGGCATATTGGTCATGGTCATTTCGATTATTTCCTTGGCCTTTTCGATTTTTCCCTCTTCGATAAGCTGTTCTGAAAGGCGTGCCAGGTTGCCCCTGAACGACAGGCCCTGCGAACGGGTCTGCGGATCATGGTAAATGGCTGCGCTGCCAGAATTGCCCCAATCCCATTTCTTCACGATGTCGTACATCAGATCACTATCGATCCGGCCCATTTCAAACACCCCTTGGTACTCGGTCTTTATGGGCACCAACTTGTAGACAAGACCATCTAATTGAAGGTAATCTTTCATCCATAGGTACTCGCCATTGTCAAAGCTTCCGCCAGAAAAATAGATGGGGCGTTTCCAATCATTGTTGGCCAAGAGGTCGAGCATAAGTATCCTTTGTTTGGTAAGGGCGCTTCTAGGCAGGTCGATATCGATATAATCGACGATGAGCGCACTGTCTTTTTCTTTCACCAGACCGCTTTCAAGTACGTTCTTTTTATTGACCGGCACCCTGATCTTATTGGTCGGGTAGTACACAACGTCAATGTTACTTTCAGGGTATTCACTCAGATCTGCACCGCTTTTCTCTAAAATGAACTTGAATTTTGTCTGTGGATTATCACTTCCTATCCAATCCATAAAATCTTTGATCATCCACCTGCTTTCAGAGACCTCCCTGCCAAAAATTGGATCGACCTTTTGATAATATACGGCATCACGTGTGCCGTAACTGTATTTATCATGGGTCAATTGCGAGGGTATCGGGTCACTCTCATAGGCCTTTCGCTTCATCTGGTCGATGTACCAATCGGTGGCGAAGAGGCTGGTACAGATAATGCGCACATCGGTTCGATGGCCCTCTATTTCCTGTACGTACCAAAGTGGAAAGGTGTCATTGTCACCAATGGTGAACAGAATGGCGCCCACATCTTCTTGGCAAGAGTCAAGATAGGCCTTTGCCGTAGAACGCGCTGTATATCGGGCAGAGCGGTCATGGTCGTCCCAATTTTGAAAGGCCATCAACAAGGGTACCGCTGCCAGGCACAGTATCGTGGTCAAGGGCGCCGCAATTTTTGGTTTCAACAGCTTTCGCACTTCTTCAAAAAGCCCGTAGACCCCAAGGCCTATCCAAATGGCAAAAATGTAGAAAGAGCCCACCAATGAATAATCCCGCTCCCTAGGTTGAAAAATATAGGGATTCGTGTAAAACTGTATCGCCACCCCCGTAAATATGAAAAACACGAAAAGCACCCAGAACTGCTTGGGATCTTTAGAGATCTGAAAGACAATGCCGATGATGCCCAAGAGCAGCGGCAAAAAGAAATAGGTATTTCTTGCTTTGTTGTCGAGCCAGTCTTGGGGCAGGTTCTTTTGGCTTCCCAAACGCAGGCCGTCGACAAAACCGATACCGCTCAACCATTCGCCGTTGCCATCATAGCGCCCTTGCACATCGTTCTCACGGCCCGCGAAATTCCACATAAAATAGCGCACGTACATATAGCCCCACTGAAAATTGAACAGGTATTTGATGTTCTGCCACAGGGTGGGGGGCGCTACTTCGATATATTCTTCAAACTCCCTCAAAAAACGAAGGTATTGTTCGGTATCCAATTCGCCCGCTTCATAGGCTCCACGAAATTGCCTTACCGCCTCGCGAAGTTCATTGTTCGAAATATATTCGGCCTTGATGCGAAAATCGAGTTCACCAAAAAAACGCATATAGTTTTCGGCATGTTGATGACTCCACATTCGGGGCAGTAGGCCAATATGTTTCGAATTTGGCCCCTGAATGGCATCCTTATAGTTGTTGACGATCACATACTTGCCCAATTTCTCATCCTTTTCATATTTGGGCGTATCGTCTACATAGTCGCCGGGCTCGCCGAAACTACCGGAATAATATTCACCGTAGAACGGGCTATCGACCCCAGGGTATTGCTCCATGTTGTAATAGGCCAAAAGCGATCGGGCATCTTCAGGATTGTTCTCATTGACCACTACCTTGGCATTGGCGCGAATCGGCAGTAATAACCAAGACGAGAAGCCCAGTACCAGAAACATGAGACAGAGAACGATGAGGTTTCCTGTCTGAAAGTCGTTTTTTCTGGTGTAACGAAGGGCAAAATAAAAGGCGGCGATGAATATCAATCCCATGATAATGGTGCCCGAATTGAAGGGCAGGCCAACGTTGTTGATGAAAAAGACCTCGCTCCAACCGAACAGTTTCAAGACATAGGTCAATGAATACTTATAGACCAGCATCAAAATGGCAATGACCACGATATTGGCCAGCAAGAAGTTCTTGACGGTGGTCGTTTTGTAGCGTTTGAAATAGAACAATAACCCTACGGCGGGTATGGCCAAGAAGCCCATGAAATGGATGCCAAAGGTAAGCCCGATGACAAAGCAGATAAGCAAAAGCCAGCGATGGCCCCGGGGTTCGTGTAAATTGTCGACCCATTTCAGCCCTAACCAGAAGAGCAATGCCAAGATAAGGCTGGCTGCGGCATAGACTTCCGTTTCTGCCGAGTTGAACCAAAAACTGTCAGAAAAGGTGAAGGTCAGGGCACCGACCAGACCACTGCCCAAAACGGCAATGGCCTTGGTGTTGGTAAATTTTTTGTCGCCCGCAAGCAGTTTTTTGGTGAGGTTGGTAATCGTCCAAAAAGCGAAAAGTATGGTAAAGGCACTTGAGACCACCGAGACGCAGTTGACCATCAGGGCAATTTTGGTGACATCGCCAAA
>JANQOD010000282.1 GCA_028289745.1 Allomuricauda sp.
TTGGCCAATTACACCGCCGGTGTCAGTGTATTGGATATTTCACAGATCGCTGATGAAATCATCGACGAAGAAGGGTTCTTTGACACGCATCCCAGCAACAATAGGGCAGATTTCAATGGGGCTTGGAGTGTCTACCCTTATTTTTCAAGTGGAAAGATACTGATCAGCGATATCAATTCAGGATTGTTCGTCATCAAGAAATCTGATTAAATGTACGTATGAAAAAGTGGTGGTTTGTTTTCGGGTTCCTCTTCTTGCTTTCATGCTCAGGCGACGACCATGGCCCTGAAGGTGACGGGCAAGGTGAAATGAAAGGGACCAATTTCTTGGGTGAGATCGACTGGGTCAAAAACTATGGAGGTTCTGGTGAAGATACGGCCCAAGAAATTATCCATACCTCTGATGGGGGGTATGCGGTGCTCGGATACACCAACAGTACAGATGGTGACATTACCGGAAAATCATTGGCGGTCAACGATTATTGGTTATTGAAGTTAGATGCCGAAGGCAATCTTCTTTGGAACAAGACCTATGGCGGCAGTAAAGACGATAGGGGTCAATCGGTCATCGAGACCGATGATGGGGGCTTTGCCATTGTGGGCTACGCCATGAGCGATGATGGTGATGGCACCAACAACGAAGGCTTTCATGACAACTGGATCTTGCGATTGGATGCTTCAGGAAACATTTTATGGGAAAGAAGTTTCGGATTTTCAGGCCATGACCACAGCTATGACGTGGTACAGACCGTTGATGGTGGTTTTTTCTTTGCAGGATTTTTAGATGTTACCCAATCAGGGGGTGAGGGCAATTTTGGCAAGGGCGGCTATCTTACGCTGCACGGTGTGGGTGAGTTTTGGGGCACTAAATTAGATGCCGATGGCAATCTTCAATGGCGAAGATATTTTGGCGGCACGAACAACGATCGGGCCTACAGTGTTTTGGCGGCCGATGATGGCAGTTTTTTGATGGCCGGGGCTTCAGAAAGCGATGATTTTGATATAACCAGCCCAAAGGGGAGCTATGATTTTTGGGTGGTCAAGGTCGACAAGAACGGTACCATGCTCTGGCAAAGATCACTTGGGGGATCGGGCATCGATATAGCCCGAGATATAACGAAAACAGCAGATGGCGGTTATCTGGTTGCGGGCCATACCTTTAGCACTGACGCTGACATTTCACAGAATTACGGTGAGTCTGATGTCTGGTTGGTCAAATTAGACGATAATGGCAATAAACTTTGGCAAAAATCTTTGGGCGGGTTGAAATTTGATGCCGCTGAAAGTGTGGTTCTGACAAAAGATGGCGGATTTCTAATTGCCGGAAATTCGAAAAGCAGTGATGGCGACATTTCACAAAACAAGGGCGAGAATGACCTTTTGTTGATCAAGACCGACAGAAATGGTAATATTACCTGGCAACAGACTTTTGGGGGGTCTGATTTAGATTTTGGTTTTGATGCCATTGAAAATCAAGATGGTAGCCTTGTTTTGGTTGGTGAGGCGAAGAGCACCGATATTCCTGAAATTCAGAATAAGGGCGAAAAAGACCTTGTGGTGGTGAAAATTAAATAGCGCCTTCTTTGATTGATAAATTCTGTTTAACCTTTCCATAGAAAAACTTTATCAAAACATACGTTATTATAATGTAAGAAAACGTGTTAAAACCCTACTAATACCGTATATTTGACAGCTATTTAGAATAAATCTTAGTAAAAGAATGATCAAAGTTTCTGAAACAGCAAAGCAGAAAGTTGTGGCATTGATGACTGAAGAAGGGTTTGATGCCACTAAAGACTATGTGCGCGTAGGGGTGAAAAGTGGTGGTTGCAGTGGGTTGTCATACGAACTCAAGTTCGATGATAAAACCGCAGATGATGACAAGGTTTTTGAAGACAACTCCGTTCGCATCATCATAGACAAAAAGAGCTTTTTGTACCTGGTCGGCACTACGTTGGAATATTCTGGCGGATTGAATGGCAAAGGGTTTGTGTTCAATAACCCAAACGCACAGCGCACTTGTGGATGCGGTGAAAGCTTTTCACTATAAAATTTTAGAACGGGAACATGGCCTATACAGAAGAAGAATTAAAAAAAGAACTCGAGACCAAAGAGTACGAGTATGGTTTTTATACCGATATTGAATCAGACACCTTTCCGAAAGGGTTGAACGAAGATATCGTGGCCGCCATTTCAAAGAAAAAGGGAGAGCCCGGGTGGATGACAGAGTGGCGTTTGGAATCTTTTCGTATCTGGAAAGAAATGGAAGAGCCCGAGTGGGCCAACGTCACCTATAAAAAACCCGACTTTCAAGATATCTCTTATTATTCGGCCCCCAATAAGAAACCCAAATACAATAGTTTAGATGAGGTAGATCCAGAGTTGTTGGATACCTTCAAGAGACTGGGAATCTCTTTGGACGAACAGAAAAAATTGGCGGGAGTGGCGGTTGATGTGGTGATGGATTCTGTTTCCGTGGCCACTACGTTCAAGAAGACCTTGGCCGAAAAGGGCATTATCTTCTGCTCGATTTCAGAAGCGATCCAAGAACACCCTGAACTGGTGAAGAAATATATCGGTACGGTGGTGCCCCAGAAAGACAATTTCTATGCAGCGCTGAATTCGGCGGTCTTTTCAGATGGCAGCTTTTGC
>JANQOD010000289.1 GCA_028289745.1 Allomuricauda sp.
TTGCAGCGGTAAAAGGCATCGTGGCCGAGTGGCTAGGCACAGCTCTGCAAAAGCTTGTACAGCGGTTCGAATCCGCTCGATGCCTCCAAAACCCGTCTGGATCAGACGGGTTTTTCTTTTTCAGGAAACCAGCCCTTAATTCTGGGCAACCACCGCGGTACATTCTTTTTGTATATTTTGTATTCTTCTCCAAATCTTTTTGTCAAGCCAGGTTCTTCTTTCCAAACAAAATAACAATGGTTCGCCACAAAAAAGAAAATCGCCCATACCAAAATCGCAAAGGATGGCAAAAGAAGGGATTCACCCAAAAGAATACACAAAACCCCAAGAATCATTGGGTTTCGCATATGCCTGTACAAACTTTTGACCACCAATTTACGGGTGGGGTTCCATGGAGCCAGTGTTCCCTTGCCTATCCTCACAAAAAGTACGACCGACGAGACAAATAAAACAAGTCCGGCGCCCAACACTAGTACTCCAGTAGCAACGCGTGCACTTTTGTTGATGGAAGAAAAAAATGAAGGCAAAAAATTCGGTGAAAACCTGTACATCAAAAAAGGAACGACCACTATCACCATAAACGGTAACAAGAATATGGCCTTTATTATCTCCGCTGTAGATGGTGATCTCATCGCAACAGCCATTTTGAAAATGCTATCTAATATTCTCTATCTGTTCGATGCCCTTTTCAATGTCGAACTTGTCTTTTGGCAAAAAGCCCTTAATAATCAGTACCAAGCCACATACCACCAAAACAATGCCCAACACTTTCTTGACAAACCGAACCTTCTTTTTGGTCAATTTTCTCCTAAGCTGTTTGGCCAACAAAATCTTAAAAAGGTCAACTATAAAATAAGTGCCCAGCATGGTTCCAAAAAAAACAAGTATTCGGTTGGGCTCGTTGTCTAGGGTCGGCCCCACAACGATCAAGACACCCAACCAAAATATCAAAACCCCAATGTTGATGAAATTCAAGAGAAAACCCTTGACGATCAAATTGATCAGTGTTCCCTTTTTGATCTTCATTTCAACGTTACGTCCGCTTCCCTTGAAATAAACGATAAAGCCGTAAATCAGTAAAATGGTTCCCCCGAAAACGTACAGGCCGGGCAGGTTGCTCAAATTTTCGAGCAATTGAAAACTACTGAAATAGGCAATCAACAAAAAGAGAATGTCGGCCACTATGACCCCAATGTTGAAACATAAACCCGCTCGAAAGCCTTTGGTGGCACTGGTTTCAAGTAAAACAAAGAAGACGGGGCCAATCATGAAACTCAATAGAAATCCGAGTGGTATGGCCGCCTGAATGTCTTCCATCATTGTTTTTTTGTTATTCTACACGCTCGATTTTTCCACCAAAAACTGTTTTTTCGTCCATCTTGGCGGGGTCGCCAAATACTTTTACCAAACCACCGGCCTTTACATTTGCGTTGACATAATCAGTGGCATAAATGTTCGCTTTTCCACCGGCATTTACACGTATTGTAGTGAATTCGGTCTTGAACTGTTGCCCGTCATAGGTGCCCCCTGTGTTGATGATAACATCTTGTGTTCTTCCAAAACCCTTTGATATGATATCGCCGCCGGTTACCGCTTTTACCAACAATTGTTCGGGTTGACAATTAATTTCGAGTTTACCGTTTTCTTGTGCCTTTAACTCCAATACATCTTGATCAAACACCTCTTCTGAACTTATCTTCGCGTCTTCATTGACATCGATTACTTTTATTTCATTGGTATAATGGAGGTCTATGAACGTTCTATAGCCACTAAAAATCTTATCGATTTCCATTCTTAGTTTTAGCACACCTGAATTATTGACAATAGCCACTTTGTTTGTGTTCGCCCCGGTAATGACCGCCTTGTTTTCGTTTGATTTGATAAGGTTTATCGAAAGGCCATCAAAACCCTTGACCTCATGAAACGGTTCAAGTTCTCTGGTAACCCTGCCGTTCTGTGCGACCAGGGTAAAACAAAGTAGAAAAATTGCGCTATGCAATATAACAGCTTTCATGTGTCTGTTTTTCAGACATTTTCCTTTTGTCCGAGAAGGGAAAAATCCAAATGCCTTTTGATCAGATCGGTATCTTTTACCATTACATATACTTCATCGCCCAATTGGTAAACATTGCCTGTTCGTTCACCTACTATAGCATATTCCCTTTCATCAAAGGTATAATAATCATCTTTGATATCACGAATACGAACCATGCCCTCGCATTTGTTCTCGATGATTTCAACATAAATGCCCCATTCCGTAACCCCTGAAATCACACCCAAAAACTCTTTGTTTCGATGTTGCTCCATGAACTTGATCTGCATGTACTTTATGGAGTCGCGCTCTGCATTCGCGGCCAATAACTCCATCTCAGAGGAGTGACGGCATTTTTCTTCATAAATCTCTTCTTTTGGTGTTTTGCCATTGTCGAGATAATGCTGCAGCAAACGGTGTACCATCACATCGGGATATCTTCTGATGGGTGATGTGAAATGCGTATAATAATCGAACGCCAGCCCATAATGTCCAATATTTTCCGTAGTATAAATGGCCTTGCTCATGCTCCGTATCGTCAACGTATCGACCAGGTTCTGTTCTTTCTTTCCCTTGACATCATTTAAAAGCTGGTTTAGAGAGGCGCTGATCGATTTTTTATCTTTTAGGTTGACATGGTGCCCAAACCGTGAAATCACGCCGTTAAGGGCCATCAATTGCTCTTCATCGGGCTCATCGTGCACGCGATAGACAAATGTTTTTCTTGATTTTTGCTTGCCGATGAACTCGGCCACCTTTCTATTGGCCAATAACATGAACTCTTCAATAAGCTTATTGGCCTCTTTTGCTTCCTTGAAATAAACACTCTCAGGTTCGTTGTCTCCGTTCAGGTTGAACCTGACCTCAATTTTATCAAAAGAGATGGCCCCTTTTGACATGCGTCGCTCGCGCATAATCTTCGCTAATTTGTCAAGTATCAAGATTGCGTCAACCACTTCATCGGAAACCTCATAAGAACTGTCCCTGATCGAAATGCTTTCTGGAATTGAAGATTTTCCCGTTTCAATAATGTACTGGGCCTCTTCATAGGCAAAGCGCTCATTTGAATTGATTACCGTTCTGCCAAACCATTGTTTTTTGACCTGCGCTCGATCATCTAGTTCAAAAATGGCCGAAAAGGTATATTTTTCTTCATTTGGCCGTAATGAGCACGCATTGTTCGATAATATTTCAGGGAGCATGGGCACTACTCTATCGACCAGATAAATGGAAGTCGCTCTTTCATAGGCCTCCTCTTCCAATATTGTGCCCGGTACCACGTAATGCGAAACATCAGCGATATGAATGCCTATCTCATAATTGCCATTGTCTAACTTTTGCAGGGAAAGCGCATCATCAAAATCTTTGGCATCCTTGGGGTCTATGGTAAAGGTCAGTACCTCGCGCATATCTTTGCGATTTGCGATTTCTTCCTCTTTGATCGAGGTATCCAATTTGTTCGCAAAATGCTCCACCTCATAGGGAAATTCATACGGCAGGCCATATTCGGCCAAAATACCATGGATTTCTGTATGGTGTTCACCCGGTTTTCCGAGCACTTTTACAATCTTACCAAAAGGTGAATCTGCATCTTCGGGCCAATGGGCCAGCTTGACCAACACCTTATCACCATCTTTGGCTTTGTTTATTTTTTCTATCGGCACAAAGATATCGGTGTACATTCTGCCCTCGGTGGGCCGCACAAAAGCAAAGGTTTTATGTTTTTCGAGAATGCCCACATAGGTATCTTTCGTTCTTTTTACAACATTGACGATTTCTCCTTCAAACCTTTTGCTGCGTCCCTTTTTTTTGAGCGCCACCTCTACAATATCGCCGTGAAAGGCCTTTCTCAGCTTCTGTGCGGGCACAAATACATCTTCGTCCATCTGGTCGACCACCACATAGGCATTACCGCTCATGGTAACATCTAAAACGCCTTCGAGCACCTTTTGCTCTATCGCCTTCTTTCTAAACTTACCCCGGTCAACCTCGATAATCTTGTCTTTTTGTTTTAACTGGCGTAGACGGTCTATCAATATATTTCGACCTGAGGCGTCGTCAATACCCAAGCGGGAAGCTATTTGTTTGTAATTGAAACTTTTCGAGGGTTCTCCCTCCAAAACCGTAAAGATACCTTTGGTAATCTCGTTTTTACGTTGGCTCTTGGCTCTCTTTTTCTTTTTCGACATTATACTGTTTGATGGGCGAAAAATACAAATTAAACAGGGCAATCAAGTAGTTTAGATTATCAACACTTCATTATATTACCCTATTGTCTTTTTTAATAAAATTTAAAAGATGCCCTTTATGATGGTATGTTGGTAAGGGTAAAAAAAAACTAGCCTTAAATTTGGTTTGAACATATATATAGGTTTATGAACAAATTATGATGGTATGATTTTGTTGTAAATCAGTTTTTTGGATTTTTGATCAACGGTTGTGAACAACCATTTTCAACATGTTCTTATTGAAAACAAAATGTTTTTAAATTGTTAATTGCCCAAAAAAGATGTTTGATAAAATACTCTTATCTTTTAACTTCTTTGGTTGTTTTTTTAATCGTAAATAAGTAATAATCATTCTTTTTTTAAGACCGAAATGAAGTTGTTCAAATTTTTGAGCAAAAATGAACGATTCACCATAAAATCTAACGTATTCTTTTTTAAATGATTACTGAATACTATTAGAATTTTTCAACAGGTCGATTGAAAAGAATCTTAACTTTGTAATGACAACATCAAAAGCACAAAGCCATGAAAATTGCCATAGGAAACGACCATGCGGGCACAGAATATAAACTGGCCATAGTAGGATTGTTGAAATCAAAAGGCGTCACGGTCATCAATTACGGAACCGATGACACCGAAAGTGTCGATTATCCTGATTTTGTGCATCCTGTGGCAAAAGATGTGTCGGAAGGAAACGTTGATTTTGGTATAGTGGTCTGTGGCAGCGGCAATGGGGCGAGCATGACCATTAATAAACATCAAGGGGTACGTGGTGCGCTTTGCTGGAACAAAGAGATCACAGCGTTGGCACGAGAACATAATGATGCCAATATATTGAGTCTTCCGGCAAGGTTCATAGCGCTTCCCCAAGCACTTGAAATGGTTGAAACTTTTATGAACACCTCTTTTGATGGGGGTAGGCATGAAAGAAGGATAGAGAAGATACCCTGTGTTTAAAAATTGAGGAATGAAATGGGGCATCGTCACCATCATCATCATGCCTATGGCGGCACCAAAGGAAGACGTTTAGGAATTTCCATTTTACTGAACCTATTGATTACCGTTGCACAAGTTGTGGGCGGAATCATATCAGGTAGTTTGGCACTCTTGTCGGACGCCCTTCATAATTTTAGTGATGTACTTTCCCTGGTTATCAGTTATGTGGCGAACAGGCTTACCAAAAAAAGGGCATCGGCAAATAAGACCTTTGGCTACAAAAGAGCAGAAATTATGGCCGCTTTTGTCAATGCGGCCACATTGGTCGTAGTAGCGGTCATTCTGATCATAGAGGCGATTGAAAGATTGTTCGAGCCCCTGAGCATAGGATCTGATCTGGTCATTTGGCTAGCGGTATTGGGCATTGCTGCCAATGGGTTCAGTGTTCTTTTGTTAAAAGGAGACACCGACAACAATATCAATATGAAGTCTGCCTATTTTCACCTGTTGACCGATATGATGGCTTCAATAGCCGTTTTGATCGGTGGATTGTTGATGAAATTCTTTGAAATCTATTGGGTAGATGCCCTATTGACCATGGCCATAGCCATTTATTTGATTTATGTGGGATATGATCTGTTGAAAGAGTCGACAAAGGTATTGATGCTGTTTACCCCAAAATCGATAGTGGTTCAAGAAATTGTGGATACCATTAATCGAATCGATCAAGTGAAAAATGTACACCATGTACATATTTGGCAACTCAATGATGATGAAATTCACCTAGAGGCACACATTGATTTCAAAGCTGATATAAAACTTTCGGAATTTGATGTCATTTTAGATCAAATTGAAGAAAAGGTATACCACGATCATGGTATCAATCATGTCAATATACAACCCGAGTACGGCAAGTGCGATAGTAAAAATGTAATAGTACAAGATTAAGGGCATGGAATTTAATGTGAGAACATTCGACGAACTGACGAAAGATGAACTGTACCGAATTTTACAATTGCGGGCCGCGGTTTTTGTGGTCGAACAAGAATGTGCCTACCAAGATGTTGATGGCAAAGACCAAAAAGCATTTCATGTACTTTGCCAAGAACGGGGCAAGCTATTGGCCTACACCAGAATCTTCAGGCCAGGAGATTATTTTGAAAAAGCGTCGATAGGAAGGGTGGTGGTTGACCGCTCAAGCAGAGATAGGGGCTTGGGGGAAAAAATAATGAAAGTATCCGTCGATTTTTTGGTTGAGGAACTTTCAGAAAAAACAATGGAACTTTCGGCCCAGACCTATTTATTGCGCTTTTATGAAAACCTCGGTTTTCAATCGGTCGGAGATACTTATCTTGAAGACGGCATACCCCATATCAAGATGGTATATCCATCTAAATTTTGATGGGATTTTTATTGGTAAGATTGATATCGGCCAACATGGTATCCGTGAATTTATAATGGCCTTTAGTGGTTATAATGCGAAACTGATTCGAGTTCATTCGGCTCAACGTATCCAAAAACAACCATTTGGTCTTCAGCAACCTAGGCCTTTCAGATTTAAGACTGATGTCGAAAAAGTACTTTCGGCCATTCTTTACCGCCACGATGTCAGGGGTTATCTTCGCTGTGCTGCCCTTTCTAACATACGATTTCGGTCTGTCATAACCTTTAAGGTCTGCTTTGATCTCTTTAAAGCCGTGAGCCTCTAAATGTTTGATGGATTTTTGTAAAAACGCCCTGTTTTCTTTTTTATCAGATTTGACCATAATCCTTAAAATAGCAAAAAATCAGTAAAAAACAAATTTTAGATTCTGATTAACAGGTAGTTAACAATGAAACTATGATTGAACCAAGGGTTTGAAAAGTTAGGTTTTGATCAAGATGTTCGCGATAGTTGTTCGATTTTGTCAAAAAGTACCTTACCGGTTTTTTTGATGATACCGACCACTAGGGCGTTACCCATGAAAAAGGCACGTTTGGCCGCCGAAATACCCTCAAGTTTGGTGTGATCATCAGGAAACATGTTGAGCCGTTCCAATTCAACCGGGGTCAATCTTCTCAACCCTCTTTTGGTCTGCACCACATGTTTAAAACGAGAGGGCGCTTTGCCCCCCTCGCCCGTAATAATGGTCCGTGAAGGCCTGTCCAACGCATCTGGAAAAACCATGGACCCCTCGGCATAATGATATTGGTGGCCAGATCTAGACGTTCGCAGTTCGCGCTTGGCACCTTTCAGATATTTCCACTGTTTAAGATTATCGATTGAAATAAAGAAATCATCTGTGGCCTCACCATTTTGTAAGATATCTTCAAGAACCGTATATGGACCGTTATAATTTGGATCGACATCTGTGGTGATTACGTGATTGCCTATGAAGATTCCACAATTCTTGAACGGAGACTTGTTTCCTCCTTTATTGAAGTGCTTTGAGAGGGTAGCGATATCATCGGTCAGGGCAAAAGTTTCAAATGCTTTGTTTTCATTTTTTGTTGGAAAGGCCATGGCAAACACACCATCGGTTTCCAACCAGGTTTTTGCAGGGGCTTTCTTAATTGCTTGAAACATTTGGGTCGATTGGTGGTAGGCCAGAAAGAACACCCGTTTTCTTCGCTGGGGCATGCCGTAATCAGCGGCATTGATGACCCGCCATTCAACGGCATAACCCAGTTCAGACAGACTTTTGAGCATAATGGCAAAATCGCGACCACGTTGGGAAGAAGGCGATTTGAGCAACCTATCGACATTTTCGAGAAAAAGATATCGGGGCTTTTGT